>JADFOP010000007.1 GCA_022562795.1 Nitrospinota bacterium | reverse complement strand
CGTGACGCGGGAGGTGGAGCGGGAGCTCGCCGAGCTAAAGGACCCGCGGGGCAACGCTGATTTCCTCACCGGGGAGCTCACGAAGGTTCAGGTCGTCAAATGGCAGGCCAACGTCCGAGAAGGCTTCGGGCTCGCCTACCCGGTGGCCGTGACCCTCAAGAGGGGCGATACGGTTCGGGCGGCTTCTTCCCACCTCCGGTACGGATGGATGAAGGTCCGCTTGAGCGACGGCCGCCCCGGCTGGATTTTCCACGACCTGGTCAAATGAAAACAAGGGGGAGGAAGTAGAAACGCCCGCCAGGGGCGGCCCTTCAAAAGAGCGCTTGCGCTGTTTCACCGAAGATTGTATCATTTTGTAGATCTCATAAATGAGGGTAGTCGGGGTCGCCCCTGACCCCGACTCCTTTTAGCAGTCCTTCCTGTAGGGACGCCCCTTGTGGGTGTCCGGCCTTTATGACAGCGACCCGCCCGTCTAACCCACGGACAGGGGTAAACCCTGTCCCTACATGGGATTCGTCCCCAAACCATCGAATTCTGGTTATGTAGGGACAGCCTTTATGGCTGTCCGGCCTTTAGAACAGGGAGCGGGAAGTCCGCCTGAGGCGGGGTGCCCCTGGCTGCTCCCCTGTCCATACAAAAAGCAACGTCCTGCGGAAAGCTGCGACGTTGACTGTTGGGGAGCCTCAGCAATACGTAGCCGTATAGGCCGAGTTACCCTGTTAGGGGTAGGTCGGCTTTTTTCTTGCGATTTGATATATTGCATTGAAACGATCCGGCAAACCGCGTGAGAAAGCATTCCGGCCCCAGGGGAGCAATGTGGCGATGAGGTGGTGTATGCGCCTTTTGGCAATGAGTGTCCTGGCCCTCGCACTGGTCGTGGCGTCGGCCCTGACATCGCCTGTGGCCAAGGCATGGGGAGCCGATGCTCTGACGTCTTTTGACGAAGGAATTGCCTCGTGGCAGCAGGGCCGGTACGACGACGCCATCGCCTCGTTCAACGAGTCCATCCGCTTAAAGCCCGACTTCGCCGAGCCCCATAACAGCCTCGGCTGGGTCTACAACAAGACGGGCCGGTACGACGCCGCCATCGCCGCCTACAAGGAGGCCCTTCGCCTCAAGCCGGACTTCGTGGAGGCGCACAAAAACCTCGGGGCGGCCTTAGGAAATACGGGCCGGTACGATGCCGCCATCGCCTCGTACCAGGAGGCCCTTCGCCTCAAGCCGGACGATGCGAGGGCGCATTACGGCCTCGGTGTCACATACGGGGATACCGGCCGGTACGATGCCGCCATCGCTGCCTACAAGGAGGCCCTCCTCCTCGACCCGAACCACTATAAGGCGCAGAACAACCTCGGCTGGGCCTACGGGAAGGCGGGCCAGTGGGATTTTGCCATCGCCTCGTACAAGAAGGCTCTTCGCCTCAAGCCAGACGATGCCCAGGTCCAAAACAACCTCGGGTGGGCGTACGGGGTAAAGGGCATGTGGGACTTTGCCATCTCCTCATACCGGGAGGCCGTTCGCCTAAGGCCCGACTTTGCCGAGGCGCGTAACAACCTCGGCGACGCCTACGTTAACAAGGGCCAGTGGGATTCCGCCATCGAGACGTACCAAGAGGCGCTGCGCCTCAATCCGGACGATGCGTGGACGCACAATAGCCTAGGAGTCGCCTTCGGGATTAAAGGTATGTGGGATGATGCGATCGCCTCATACCAAAATGCCATTCGCCTGAGAATCGACGATGCCCAGGTATACCAAAACCTCGGCGACGCCTACTTTCAAAAGGGCCGGTGGGATGCGGCTGTCGTCTCGTTCAAAGAGGCCCTTCGCTTAAAGCCGGATGATGCGTCGGCGCACTATAGCCTCGGGATGGCCTACGGCAGGGGAGGCCGGTGGGATTCAGCCATCTCGGCGCTTAAGGAGGCCGTCCGCATCGATCCCGCCAATGCCCTTGCGTATTACGACCTCGGCGTGGCCTACGGCAAGACGGGCCAGTACGATGCCGCCCTCTCGGCGTTTCGGGAGGCCGTCTATCTCAAGCCGGGTGATGCCAAGGCCCATTACGAGCTCGGCCGCGCCTACGGGGCAAAGGGCCTGTTGGACCAGGCCATCGCCTCGTACGAGAAGTCCCTTCGCCTCAAGCCAGGCGATGAGAAGGCGCTCAACAGCCTCGGCAATGCCTACATGAAAAAGAAAGAGTACGCCAAGGCGGAGCCGCTTTTCAGGCGGGCGCTGGCGATCCGGGAAAAGGCCCTCGGGCCGGACCATCCCGATGTGGGCAAAGCACTGAACAGCTTGGCGCTCCTGTATAAAAAGCAAGGCCTGTACGTCGATGCGGAGCCTCTCTACACGCGGGTGCTGGCGATCCGGGAAAAAACCCTCGGGCCGGACCACCCCGTTGTGGCCCAGAGCCTGAACAACCTGGCTCTTGTCTACTATAAGCAGCGCCAGTACGCCCAGGCGGAGCCTCTCTACAGGCGGGTTTTAGAGTTCCGGGAGAAATCGATCGGGCCGGACCATCCCCGGGTCGTATTTATGCTGAACCGACTGGCGAAGATCTACACATTGCAGGGCCAGTACTCCGAAGCCGAGGTCATGTACCGGCGGGCCCTGGCGATTAGGGAGAAGACCCGTGGGCCCGGCCACACCGATGTGACCAATGAGCTGATAAATCTGGCGGTGCTTTATAAGAAAATGGGGAGGGAAGACGAAGCGGAGAGACTGCTTGAGCGCGCAAGGGGAATTAAAGCCAATAAATAATCATACCGCGCCCTCGACAGGTCGAGTCGGGGTCAGGGGCGACCCCGACTACCCTTAATTTGGGTAGCTCAGGTTCGCTCCTGAACCTGAGACCGCCAGCCCGCCTCAGGCGGGTCGGGGGGTTCCGCCTCAGGTCCGCCTTAAGCGGAAGGTGGGGCTGCCGATCCCGAAATACACGGGATTTCTGGCTAAAGCCCGCAAGCTTTATAATTTCCACCACTTACAAGAGTTGGACACCTCCTTCACACCTGTCCATTTTCCAAAAGCCTACGATTTCCAATAGCCACAATATAATCAATGGTTTATGGTAAGCTGAGGCTTCTGGACACTGTTGGACACTGTACGCTTATGTCCGAGGGCTGATTTTCTATAAGGCCAGTAAAATCAATGTACAAGGCTCAATTTGACACTTCTTGAAAAACCCAAGATGTGTGTAGAAGTGTCAAATGTGTCAAATGGCCAAATGGAAGGGCTGGCAGACGGTCAGGCTCCTTTCGTAGCTTACTTCTTCGCTTTTGTCATGGCCTTATTGGGCAGGGCTTCTTCCGGCTTGAGGGTTTTAGTGGCCTTTCTGGCCTTGCCGGTCACGAGGTGGCGGAGGGTTCTCAGATTTTCAACGTCGTCCGTCGGCTTATCCTTCGGGGTTTCCAGAATCATTGGGGTTTGAAAGAAGCGCTCGTCGTTGACCAGCCGCCGGAAGCCCTTCAGGCCGATTGCGCCCCGGCCGATGTGGGCGTGGCGGTCGAGGCGGCTTCCCAGGCCCTTGACCGAATCGTTCACGTGCCAGAGGGCGAGCCTCTCCAGGCCCACCGACTCGTCGAAGGCCTTCATCGTTCCCTCGTAGCCCGACCTATCGACGAGGTCGTAGCCGGCGGCGAAGATGTGACAGGTATCGAGGCAGAAGGCCAGCCGCTTAGGGGCTTTGACCATGCCCAGGAGCTCCGAGAAGTGTTCGAAGCGGTAGCCGAGGTTCGTGCCCTGGCCGGCGGTGGCCTCTAAGGTGATGAGGCATGCTGAGGCGGGTCTGGCCTCGTGGATGGCATCGAGGGCCTCGGCGATGCGCCTCAGTCCCGCCGACTCGCCGGAGTCGAGGTGAGAGCCGGGATGGGACACCAGGTGCTTTACGCCGAGGGCGTCGCAGCGGTCCACCTCGTCGAGCATGGCCTCTACCGACTTCTCCCAACCAGCGTCTTCAGGGTTGGCCATGTTGATGAGGTAGGTGTTATGGGCCGCAACTTCCCAGATGGGGCTTGTATCAACGGCGGCGCGGAATTGATCTGCCTCCTCGTCGCCCAAGGGCTTGGCCTTCCACTGGCGGGCGTTCTTGGTGAATATCTGGATGGTGCGGCACCCCAGCTCAAGGCCCCTGGCCGGGGCCTCGGCCACGCTTCCGGCAATTGATACGTGGGCTCCGAAGCGCATGGGAGAAGTATCCTCGCACCTTTCCTCAATGGATGGCGGGTGGATTTATCGGGTCTGGTAGGTTCTCGCCCTATCGGCCGGAGGGACCGCCCTTATCGTCGCCGCCGGTGAGGTCCCCTTCCCGGGTCTGCAGGCCGTTGTCGTCGAGCTTGATACGGATGGTGTCTCCGAGCGTGAAGGCATGAATGGTGTATGGTGTCAGAATTATGGCCTGGTCTGGACCCTCAGACTTCCCAAGGCGGACCCGGAAGACGTAGACGAGGTCGCGCTCCAGAAGTTTGAGGGCCGCCTTCTGGAGGTCGCCCTTCACGGGCCGTGGGTCGGCGATGTCGCCAAGGAAGAATCGAGTATGGGACAAGAATCTGTCGTTGGGAAACTCAACCGTCCATGCGTCGCCCTTGAGGTCGAGGTAAATGGCGGGGTCCTCCCAGGCGGTATCTTCGGCGATGTTGATCTGTGTGGCCTCGTAGCGCCCCCAATCCACAGTCATAAGAAACTCCTTAGCGACCCGGGGCGAGAGGAGCTGGGTCAGGCGGGCCTGCCCGCTGGCGCCTGCCAGGGAAACCGCCAGGAGGAGGGCCGCGCCCAGGGCGGCCGATATTGTGAGGAATCGTCTAGAACCCATACCAGTATCCTCCATATTACCTAGACCCCTCTGCTGCTTAAGAAGGGTGATCCTTGGGTCCTCCTTTATAAACAAATCTCAGGCGGTTTTTGTTCCATTTCAAGGGCGGGAAGGCCAGGGTCTATGCGACGCCGTTGTCTTTTGGGCGGCCCGTACGTATACTGTTGGAGAGCGGCTACCAGTTCGTTCGGAAAGTTCCAGGGAACCTCACCATGCAGGCGCCCAGCTTCCAGGCTCTTCAGTCCACCGTCGAGAGCAAGGTGGTAGGCCGACGAGGAGAGATCGAGCAGATTTTGGCGGCCCTGAACGCCGGTCGCCACCTAATCCTCGAAGGCGCTCCCGGGACGGCCAAGTCCACGTTGCTCAGGGCGATAGCCGGGGCCAGTGGTCTTCCGGTCTACTTCGTCGAGGGTGGGATCGATCTCACCTTGAGTAAGCTAGTGGGCCATTTCCCCCCTGCCGATGTTTTTCGTCGTGGCTTCTCTCCCGAGTCGTTCGAGAAAGGTCCCCTGGTTCGAGCCATGGAGGGGGGCCTGCTTTACATCGAGGAATTCAACCGCATGCCTGCCGATACGGCGAATGTCTTCGTCTCGGTCTTGTCCGAGGGGCGTCTCGTTGTGCCTCGATACGGCCTTGTAGAGGCTCATCCGGCCTTCCGAGTCCTTTGCGCCCAAAACCCCCTCGATGATGTGGGCACCCAGAGGGTCAGTCGCGCGATTTACGACCGGTTCTGCCGCGTCGAGCTCTCCTACCAGTCGAAACACGAAGAGGAGGAGATCGTCCTCAGCTTAGCCCCCGAGCCCATCCAAAATATGGTTCCCCTGGCAGTGGACTTGGCTCGGGCCACCCGTGAGCACCCCGACGTGAGGCAGGGCTCCAGCCTTCGTGGGGCGATCGACATGCTGGAGATTGCCCATGTGCGCCTGGAGCAGGTGGGAGGGGATGTCGGCGAGGTTCTCCTCGACGCGGCGCTCTCCGCCATGAGCGGGCGCATTTGGCTCCGGGAGACCTCCGAGAAGACCCCGGAAGAGATTATCGAGCGGCTCTTCTTCGCCCTCTACTATCAGGTGGAACGCGGCGACGACGACGGGGCGCGGCGGAGGCCTGAGTTCCAGCCGGAGGAGGAGGAGAAAGAGAAGCGTCTCAAGCGACTGCCGAGCCAGGATCTGCCGTTCGATGTGGACCTGGAGTTCTTCCAGGACGACGAGGTGGCCCGGCTCAGCCGCAATTTGTTGCGGGATGCGAAGGAGAATCCCGCCGATGTTGGCCGCTACCTCAGCGCCCACCGGAATCTGGGCCGGGACGTTGTGGAAAGCCCTCTCATCCTCGACCTTTACAGCTACATTAAGGATGATCTCGATGAGGAGCTTAGGGACCTCGCGCTCAAGTACGCGGGCCGTCTCATCATGAAGATGGCCCGCCAGGTCGCCAACCTGGGCCTTAAGGCGGGCCCCCTCCAAGCGGTCAACGATATCAATGCGAGCGATGAGGTGGAAATCGACGGAACGCTGGCCCGCATTATCGATAACCCCACGGGGGAGCTGGAGGAGAACATCCTGGTGCTGGCGCGCAAGCCCGAAGAGACCGCCTGCATGGTTTTCTTGGACCACTCATCTTCCATGCGGGGCATCAAGGTCTCAATGGCGGCCCTGGCCGCCGCGACCATCGCCCTCCACTTTCGTGAGCACTTCGGGGTCGTGGTCTTCAACACGAAGGCCCATTTGCTAAAACCCTTGCGGGCCCACATGTCGCCCCTGAAGGTGGCGGAGGAGGTCCTGAGCCTCTCGGCTGTCGGCTACACGAATATTCGAGACGCTCTCTTGATTGGGGTTCAGGAGATGCAGGGCTATTCGAAAAAGCTTGGAATTCTGTTGAGCGACGGCGATTGGACCCACGGCGGAAGCCCACTTGAGATATGTCGTCTCTACAGTCGGCTTCACGTCATCGGACTCGAGGACCCGGCACGCTACATCATGGACTACGAGTTTAGAGTCCCTGCGATGTATAGGGAATGGACCCAAGTGGATAAACTTGCCCGGGAAGGCAAGGGAACGTATTCCTTCGCTAAGAGCCTCGAAGAACTTCCCGGCGCCCTGGCAAAGTGTCTCCAGGATCATAACTAGCCATGCCGACCATGACCGATGGCGAGCTTTCGGCTCTCCTTAAGCTTCTGGAAGACCCCGACTCCTCGACCCGGGCGTGGGCGGAGATGAGCCTCGCCTCCCTTGACCAGGCCGCCCTGGACCAGCTTCGAGGCGCGAGCGGCCGGGCTGCTCCTGAGGTGGCTCGGCGCATCGAGGAGCTTGCCTTCCTAGCTCCCCGGCGGGCCCCGGTGGAGGATCTCGCTCGCCTCGTGGAGACCGGTGGCGATGAGGTGGACCTGGAGGCGGGCCTTTGGTGTCTGGCCCGCTTTCGCGACCCCGACCTGGTGACCGCACCCTACACCAGAGAGCTGGAGCGCCTGGCTGAGGCGGTCCGGAGCCGGACAGGCCGGGTCGAGCCCCCCCTGCAGGCGTTCAAGGGCTTCGTTAAAACCCTTTTCGATGATGAAGGATTCCGAGGGAACGTAGCCGACTACTACGACCCGGACAACGGCTTCTTTCACAAGGTACTGGATAGTCGCCGTGGAATCCCGATAACGTTGAGCGCCCTATGTCTTCTCGTCGGCCATCGCTTGGGGCTCCCTCTTGCGGGAATCGGGCTGCCGGGCCACTTCCTTTGCCGCTTCGGGTCAGAAGAGGGAGGGGTCTATTTCGACCCTTTCCATAACGGTCGCCTCCTGACCCGCGAAGACTCCGCGGCTTTGTGCCGCCAGGCGGGCTTCATTTTCCGGGAGGACTACCTAAGCCCTTCCACGAACCGGGAGATGCTGATGCGGATGGTCCGGAACCTCCGCGAGATTTACCTCCAGCGGGAGGCCCTGTTGGAGGTCAGCCTGATGGAGGACTACATGGCTGTTCTGGGTCGTGTGGAGGAGGATGAGAGCGAAGGGGTAGAGGAGCAGCCTGACGGCGAGGCTCCCGATGAGTTAAGGTAGGGCGCGCCCTGAGCCCATCATCGCAATTCCTTCTCCTTCGTCTTTGCGTCCCAACCCTCGTCTTCATCGTTTCGCTTCCGATGGCTCTTGGAGGTTGCGTGTGGCCCCTGGAAAAGACCCTCATCTATTATCCCGATAAGTACATCGAGGCGACCCCGGCCGAGTACGGACTCGCCTTCGAGGAGGTCTTCTTCCTCACTTCTGACGGGATGGAGCTCCACGGCTGGTGGATACCGGCCGGGGGCGGCGGCGCCGCTCGCCCCACCATTCTATGGATGCACGGAAACGCAGGCAACATCTCCCACCGACTCCACAACGCCCGCCTCCTCCACGACCGTCTCGACGTCAACATCTTCCTCTTTGACTATCGCGAGTACGGCCTCAGCCAGGGCGAGGTGAGCGAGGAGGGGACCTACACCGACGCCGATGGAGCCTTGGCATATTTGATGAGCCGGCCTGATTTGGATTCCTCTCGGCTGGTCTACTTCGGCCGCTCAGTCGGCGCCGCTGTGGCTGTGGAGCTTGCCAGGCGCCGTGCCCCGGCGGCGCTTATCCTCGAGAGCCCTATGACGAGCATTCGAGCCATGGCCCGGGCCATCTTTCCGTGGCTGCCGGTGGGCTCCCTGCTCTCGACCAAGTATGATTCCTTGGCCAAAATAGGGGCGCTCCGCGTCCCACTGCTTGTCCTCCACGGCACGGCCGACGAGATTGTCCCATTCGCCCAGGGACGGGAGCTTTTTGAGGCGGCGAACGAGCCCAAGCGCTTCTACGCCATCGAGGGCGCACGCCACAACGACACCTACTTCGTCGGCGGCGAGGACTACCTTAGCGCCTGGGAGACCTTCCTGGATGAGTTGAGTCAGCCCGGGGGAGGGTGAGGGCCTTTTCATTCCAGATAGTTGGGCCCTGAAAGGCCCGGCGGGATTTGCCATAAGCGTTGAAACATGTTATCTTTTCTAGTGCAATAACATGAACACCACAACAGGTATTGAGCGCACCGATAATACTATTCCCATGTATTTCAAGGAGTTGAGAGGTGCGGCTATTTATACCTCTACTGCCTGAGAGGTAACCTGCTCGTGGAAATTGCCTTCATCATGGACCCCCTGGAATCGATCGACCCCCGTTTCGAGACCACCGTGGCCCTCATGGCCGAGTGCAACGAACGGGGCCATGGTGTTTTCTTTCTGGAGCCCCACGACCTCTACGTTCGGGCGAACCGGGTCATGGCCCGGATGTGGCGGGTAACCGTTCCCCGAGCCTTCGGGGTGCAGGCTTATTGGGAAGCGGTCGAGCAGGCATGGCTCTCTCAGGCCCCTGACTCCCTACCCCTTGAGGACCTCGATGTCATCTTCATGCGGAAAGATCCGCCGCTCAACCTCGAGATGGCGGGTCACCTCCAGATCCTCCGGGACCGGGTATTCCTCATTAACGACCCTATGGGGGTTGTGAAAGCCTCGAATAAGCTCTACAACCTCAACTTCCCCGACGTCATCCCCGAAACCCACGTCTCCCGAGACCCGAAACGGCTCAGGCGGGTCATAGAGGAGTTCGGGGGGGATATGGTTATGAAGCCTTACGCCGGCCACGGAGGCCACGGCGTCATCAAAGTCTCCACCCGCGACGAGGAAAACCTCGACTCCCTGCTCCATTACTATGTGGACGATCTCCGTCCCTACCGGGAGAGAAACAGCGTCATCGTCCAGGAGTTTCTAAGCGCTGCCAGGCAGGGCGATAAGCGGATTTTGCTGCTCGACGGCGAGGTTCTGGGGGCCATGCGGCGAATCCCCAAGAAGGGCGAGATCCGGGCCAATATCCACGTGGGGGCCGCATTCCTGCAGTGTGACGTGACGGCAGTGGACCTCGATATTATCGACATCCTTAAGCCGAAGCTCCAGGCCGACGGCCTCCACTTCGTCGGGATAGATGTCATCGAGGATAAGCTCATCGAGATAAACGTCATCTCCCCCGGTGGAATCCCACGGATTAATTCCCTCTCAGGCAAGCGGCTAGAAGTGGCGGTCATAGACTTCGTCGAAGCTCGCGCGCGGGCGTTGATGGCCAAGCAAGTGGCCGCGAGCCCCTGAGCCAGGCGAGCATCATGGAGAGCGTCGAGGCCGTCTCCCATCTTGAGGGAACCCTGGACCCTTCGGTCAAGACCCTCACTCGTTACAGTGAAATGGTGGCCGTCGAGGCCACCCAGCGCCAAATACTGCGGCGCCCTAAACCTTACAACCCACAGGAGCTTCTCGAAATAAGCCGCACCGGAGGCCTGGTTCTTGGTGGGTTCTTAGGGGATAATCTCGTCGCATTCGCCGTGGCCGTCTCCTCATCCGACAGCGATGGGCCCTACCTCTTCGGCGTGGCCTTGGCGGTGCGCCGCGGCCATCGCAATTTGGGCCTCGGACGCCTGCTAAAGATGGCCCAGAAAGACCACGTCCTCGCCCAGGGTCTCACCCGAATGGGCTGGACCTTCGCTCCTCTCCTTGCCAGAACGGCCCACTTCCATTGCACCGCCATAGGGGCTATCTGCCGGGCCTACAAGGCCGACTATTTCGATTCGGCAGAGGGTCGTGAGGACCATCTCTTGACCAATGAGCGGCTTCTCGTCTCCTGGGACCTCACCTCCAAGCGTGTTGAGGCCCGTCTCGCGGGAGAGCGTCCGAAGCCGCCGGAGGGGACCTGGGTCACTAGGGTCGTCGATGAAGGCAGCCTTCCCCGGTTGGCCGAGACCTTCTTGGATAAGGCTGATACTCGGCTTATGATGGAGATACCGCTCGATCTACCACCTTACAGAGAATACCCGGAAGTTCTGAACGACTGGCGACGTGGGGTGGGGCTACTTCTAGAAAAGTATGTCAATATTGACGGGTATGCTGTGACCGAGTGCTTTACAACTATCCTCGATGATGTACGACGTTCATTCTACCTCCTCGAACGGCCGGCCTGAGCGCTCTTGTTATCTGAACCCAGCCACTGCGTTGGATTTTAACGGGTTTCCTGTATAGTTTTACATCTTGAAGGCACAATCTGCCAATATGGCCGAGGGAGCGCTCCGTGGATGAGGCCCTCGCATTTTTAGACCCGCAATTCAGGCCCTCGGTATGCCTGGCCGCCTACGGCTTCGTCGTCGCCTTCAAAGGGGAGTGGGCGCACTCCAATTGGGAGAAGTTCCTGGCCGAGGAGGTTGCCGCTACGGGGCTGGGCGACCTGGCTGACGACCCCGCCCAGCGAAACGCTCTAGGCTCCTTCTTAGAAGAGCTCAAAGCCCTCTATCATGAGGAGGGCGAGGAGGCCTTCGCTCGACGTATGGAGGAGGTTCGGGAGGAGGTCTTTAAGCCGAGCCAGCCGACGGGCTTGCTTGCTGTGGTCGGCTCGAACATCTTGGGCTTCTGGAAATCCTTGCTCGATTGGTTTCGCCACCTCTGGGCTGCGGAGCTCAAGGCTGAGTCGCTACCCCGCGGCATTCCCCTCGCTGTCCGAGGCCTGCTCGGCACCCTCTTCCCCGTCATCAAACTCAAGTACGTGTTTGTGCTTATAGCGGCCGTCTTTGTAGGAGGGTGGGGGACCAACGCTCTGCGCTACCGCGCGGTGGTAAATGCCCTGGACGCCCGTCAGTTTGAGGCGGCCCAGCAGGCCGCCGCCGTCCTGGAGGAGTCCTTCCTAAGCCGCATCCACGCCTTTAATCCCCTGGAAGCATTCTGGCTTAGGCCTGCCTTCGGCCGGCTCATGGAAGAACAGGTCTCCTTCGGCGCTTACGAGGAAGGAGAGTTGGCCCGCCTGGGTGAACGGATTGCTTTATTCACCGACCTGCCCGGTATCAGTCTGCTCGATCTCTCCTTGGAGGAGCACCAGGACGAGGTGAGGTGGAATGACCAGCCTACTCCGGCCCGCGACCTTATGGCGCACAAGCCGGGCCTCGCCCTCTTGAGCTCGGATGGCGCCCTCCAGACGGTGATCCTTGAGGTCTGGGCGTGGAGGGCTCTACGAAAGAGGCCCCACCCCCGCTTCGGAACAATTCCGGTTGTGGTGGACTTGGCCGATTTTGTTGGGGATGCCGACGATCTGGCCAACCATATAGTGGCCACCCTCCGTGCATCCTCTCAATCCCATGGGGTTGAGATTCCCGGGAGGGTTGTCCGTCAGCGGGCTGCCGAAGGCGGCTTCCTGCTGGTCGTGACCCGCTTGGAAGCGAGCGGCGATCCGATTAGGACCGCTGAGGCGGTGCGCTCCCTGATATCCGATGTATCCTGGAGAAATAACCGCTGGTGGGTCGGCTACCGGATCGAATTCGCTCGCCGCTCTCTCCGGCCATCCCTGAGTCCGCTCACGGAAGTCTGGGTCGCCAAGTTTCAGGAAGCTGAGCTGGCTGGTGTGGTCCGGGATGCTATTCCTCAAGCCCCCGACGCCGTTGTGGCCGATCTTCGAAGAACTCCACGGGTTGCCCGGGCACTTCGCAACCCACTCGTCATGGCCATGTTCCTCAAACAATATCGGCGTAACCGGACGGTGCCGCATCGTCTGGGATCGTTCTACCGTGCCGTCACGCTCGAGGCATTGAGTTCCTCTCGTACTGAGGACGAGGAGGGTGAGGCCCTGTCCCCACAGGCCAAGGAGTACCTACTGGGCAAGCTGGCTGAAACCATAGGTCCGAGGCGTGAGACCCTCCCACGCTTTGAGGCTGAGGCGGCCCTCGCCCAGACCCTGAAGGGTCGGCTCAAAGAGCCCTCAGTGTCGGTAATATCAAAAGCTTCTAAGGCCATGGAGGTCTTGTTGCAGACCGACCTCATTGTGGCGGATTCGTCCGCGACTTCGTGGAGTTCAGGCTACCAGGTGCGCTTTCTCTTGCCGTCCTTCCGCGAATACTTTCATGCGACGGCTGTGGCCCGCCGTCTCCCCGGCGCCGAGCGAGAGGGGAAGGCTGAGGCAGAGCTGGCGCCCTTCCTGGATGACCCTGCCATGCAGTATGCCGCAAGCTTTCTAGTGGGACTGGTTGAGGATGCGACGATCATCTTCGATCTTCTTCTCGCCCGTCTCCGTCGTGCCATGTCCGAGGAGTTCCCAAAGGCCTCCCGCCGCTACCTACGGCTGTCGGCGCGACTTCTTCCGAGCGCGATGGGGGTCGATGGTGCCACCGTGGATGAGCTGACCGAGGAGCTGGTCGCTCAGGCCCGGGAGGCCTCCTTCACATCTGACCGGGAGCGTGCCTTGAAGGTTCTCGGCTACGTCCGTAATTCTGCAGCCCACTCAGCCCTTCTTGAAGGACTCCGGGACCGCGATGCTCGAGTTCGGCGGGCGGCGGTGGTAGGGCTTCAACGTGGCGGCGGGGCTGAAGCGGTTGGACCATTGGTGGCCGCCCTCAAAGATAAGGACCCCTCGGTCCAGGCCGGGGCGGCGGCAGCCCTGGCCCTGGCGCCAAGGGACCGGGTGGTCCCCGCGTTGGATGCCCTCATGGACGGCGAGGCCCCGGCTCTAAGGACTCGCGTCGTGACCGTGCTCGGGCAGGTCGGCGGTCGGGGAGCGACAGTCGCCCTTGAGAAGGCTCTCGCGGATGAGAATCGTCTGGTCCGGAGGTTCGCGGCCCGCGCCCTGGGCAAGCTGGCTCGACCCGAATCCCAGGCCGCCCTGAGCCGTCTCCTTAAGGATTCAGATGTGGCAGTTAGGGCAGAAGCGGCTCATGCCTTAGGGGCCATGAAGGCCTCCAGCGCGGTTGCCCCCTTGCGGGAGGCATTGGGGGATGAGTCCCTCCGGGTTAGGCAGGCGGCGGCCGAGGCCCTGGGGGAGGTAGGGACGAAGGACGCAGTGGCGGCCATTGGGAATGCCCTCAACGGCTCGTCTGTCTTGGAACAGCGGGGTTTGGCGATCGCGCTTGGGCGGGCGCGAAGCTCCGAGGCCCAACAAACGCTACAGAGGTTGCTGGCCAATGGGGCTCCGGTGGTCCAGAGCGCCGCGGTTCAAGCCCTTGGCCGGATGAGCGGCCCCCGCTCAGTAGAGGTATTGACGGAGGCCCTCCAGGGGATGGATGTCTCAGTCCGACGCGAGGCGGCCGCCACGCTCCGACGTCTTCGCGACCGACGGGCCATCCCGACGTTGAAGGGTCTCCTGACAGACCCTGACCACCTCATCCGAGCCGAGGCCGTCCAGGGTCTCGGTGACCTGGCGGACCACGCGGCGAGGAATTCTGTGGCTATGTGTGCCACCGACGGTGATGCTGAGGTCCGACGGGTGACAGCCGAAGCTCTTGGGAGGATTGGGGGTGATGCGACCGATGGCGTCCTCGCTCGGCTTGTCGTCGACGAGGTGGCGGAGGTGAGGGCGGCGGCCCTGGGCGCGTATGCTGCCAGGCCTGATAGAGCCCAGGAAGATCTCTTCATCCGAGCGCTCGACGACCCCGACCCTGGGGTTCGCTACAGCTCGGCCGCTGCCTTAGAGCGATACCCATCGTCTAAAGCGATTGCAGCGCTCATAGCACATGCGGCCGACCCGGACCCCTTCGCGCGGCGGGAGATCGTTAGGGTGCTCGGGCTGATTGGGGAGGAGCGTGCGGTTTCTGTTCTGTTGGAGCGGCTTGTGGAGGCCGACCCGTCAATCCGGGCCGAAGCGGCCCGGAGCCTGAAGAGAGTCGGCCCTCTAGCTTTGCCGGCCCTGGAGGCTGTCCTGGCTTTGGAGATGCCGTCCGATCCCGTGGCCGAAGAGCTCTATGACGTCTCAGTTTCCCTGGACGCCAAGATCAACAGGCGGAGCCCCACGCAGCTTGCCGCCGTCGCGGACCGATATGTCGAACACATGCAGTGGCGGCGGGCCCTGACCCTGTACAAGGCGGCCCTCGGATTGGCTGAGACTCCTGGGAGAAAGGCTAAGCTCCATGCCGCCATCGGCGATGTCCTCAAAGCGCTTGGGGATTCAGAAGCCGCCCGCGAAGCCTACCAGCGCTCCCTTGCCCTCGACCCATACAACAGGCGGGCTCAAGAGGCTCTTGAAGTCACCGAGACGGCTCGACGCCAGGCTCCTTAATTCTAACCGCGGGGTTTCTCCTACTTCGTGGCCAGGTAGTACGCCTCCTTAGAATCGCCTAAGGCCTCATAAGCCAGCCGAACGCTGGTTGCGTGGTCGGCAGTGCTTTTCGCCCCGTAGTGGGTCGTCTCTGACTGGTTAAGTTTTTCCTCCGCCCGTTCAAGAAGCTCTTCGATCGTTCCCAGCTTTGCAGGGTCTGTGACTTGCCGGGATGCGGCCCGGGCTTTATACAGAAATTTTCGGGCCTCTTTCTGGCGTGTGGGACACTCAAAGGCTTGTGCTGCGGGAACGGCAACGGCCCCGATGAACCCAAGGAGCATGATGGCAATGAGAGAGCGTCTGGCCATACCCGGTTTCCTCCTATTCGTAGATGCGTGAGGTGGGCCGACAGCGCCAATATAAAGCAGGGGGTCCGTCGTGTCCATTTCCCCGCCTCCTTGGGCTATCCCCGCCTTGTTGCGGAGAAGGGGCCTCTGATACAATCTGCGCCAAGCCTTCAAGCTCATCACGCCGGAGCTTTCATGCGTCTCGCAGTTGTTATGTCCTCCCCCATCCTATTTCCCGCTGATAGAAGAACGGGCGCTTGTCTTCTCCACGCTGCCCATCTCAGGGGCCACCGCCTATGGTGTCTACCTCCCGAGAGCATCAGCGAGGAGGCAGGAGGCCTGGTCGGCCTGGCCTATGACATCGACTTTCCCATCACAGACGATCTGGGGATTTTTTGGCGCCGCCTCCAGGCTCGGGTGGTCAGCCGTCCGTCCGTGCCCTTAGATATAAAGACCCTCGACGCCCTTATTTGGCGCAAAGACCCTCCGGTTCATCGAGGTGCGGCGGAGCTACTGGCCCGCCTGGCCGGGACGATTCCATGCCTCAACGGTCCAAGAGCCCTGCTACGATGGGCATCGAAGGCCAACGTGGTCGAGCGGTTTGGTCATCTGATGCCTCCATCGGCGATAGTAAGCTCGGCGAAGGGGCTTGGCAAGGCGGCCTCGTCGATCCCAGGCTCGTTGATCGTCAAGCCGCTAGAGGGGAGGGGAGGTCTGGGAATCATCAGAGTGCCGGCCGACGAGCGCTCACGCCTGGAGAGCCTCATCGCCGCTGAGCCTGCCTTGGCCGAGAGCCTGACATCCGGGCAGGGGGTGCTCCTCCAGCAGGAGGTCCACGGGCCAATGCCGGGAGATGTGCGCATTCTCTGTCTTGAAGGGCGCCTGCTCGGAGCCATGCGGCGGATTCCCCCGGCGGGCGAGTTTCGCGCAAACGTGGCCATGGGCGCTCAGGTGGCCCCAGTGGAGCTCTCCACCTCTGCTCGTGGACGATGGGAAGCGTTGGCCAGCGAGCTCGCGGCGGAGGGCCTTGCCTTCATTGGCCTCGACGTCATCGGCCCCTGGCTTATCGAGGTAAACGTCGTCTCGCCGGGGGGTATTCCCAGGCTTAATGCTATGTTGGGCCTAAGGCTGGAGCGAGAGGTTCTCGGATGGCTGGAGCGGCAGGTTGAAGCCCGCCGCCTGGAGGCGGTCTAAGGGCCAAAGTGAGATGGGTCGTGGTGGCTCTAGGCGTGTTGGGCGAGGATATTCGGAAAATCCCGGAAAATCGGGGAAAAGTAGTGGGCCCGAAAGACCCTTCCGAACCCCTCTTGCGAGGAGCCCCGGATTGCTCCGGGCCACGCTCCCTTTGCAGGTCGCGCGTTCGTTCGACTCTTTCGGACCCAAGAACAATATAAAACCATGTTTGGAAAATGTCAAGGGTTTTTTTGCGATTTTTTGAGAGAATGGCCGGAAATCTCTCCTTCAATCGCCAGGAGCCTGCGTTTCCACGCAATTCCTCCCGTGAAACCTCCAAGGGAGCCGTTGGCCGCGACCACCCGGTGGCAGGGCACGATCAGCGGAACCGGATTCGCCGCCAGCGCCCCGCCCACGGCCCTGGCCGACTTAGGGTTTCCCAACTTGCGGGCGACCCACCCGTAGGAGCGGACCATTCCCGGAGGGATGGTCCGGGCCGCCTCTAAGACGCGGGCTTGAAAGTCCGTTACGAAAGAGAAGTCCACGGGCTGGCCCTCAAGAGCATCCGGCTCGCCGCCGAAGTAGCGCGAGCAGGCCTCGATGAGTGGCCGGAGGATCGGGTGGTCGGCCGGGCCCGGCCTAGCAAGCGCGAACGACCGGGCGACCTTCTCCTTGGGATTCACCACCCCGGGCAGGACCAGCGCGCAGGCCCCCCGGTCGGTGCATGCCAGGCGTATCGCGCCCGCGGGTGAGAGAACCTCCGATTTGTAAATAATAGGCTCCATGGTCTTCTCCTCAAAATGTAAGAGTCCCTTCCATCACCTTGACCACCTGTCCGCCCACCCTGACGCCTAAAATCTCGTCTGACCCGTCAACCTCAATTAGGAGCGTGGAGGGACGGCCCGCCTCGAGCCCCTGCTCCGAGACGATGACCGTTGTGGGCAGGCTCACCTCCACCAGACGGTAGCGGACGAGGTAGGCCCCAAGGGCCCCCGAGCCGCTTCCCGTGGCCGGGTCTTCTAAAACTCCCATGCGCGGGGCGAACATCCGGACGTGGACGGTCTTGTCCGGGTCCGCCGTCTCCAGGCTGAAGGGCATGAAGCAGTCCACCCCCACGGCTTCTGCAAGCTCGTCCATCGCGGCCCGCTCCACGCAGGCGGCCTCCACGTCCTTGAGGCTGGCTACGGGGATGATGAGATGGGGCAGCCCCGTCGAGACGACCTGGACGGGAAGCCCCGGGGCGAGGGCCTCCGGCGGCATGCCGACGGCTCTGGCGACCAGGCGGCGGTCACTTACTTCTGGGCCGAAGACCGGAAGCCCCTGGGTCATGACCACGTGGGTCACCCTTCCTTCGGCCACGTGGAGGTCCACGGGGAGCACTCCGAGGCCGATCTCCTGGTGGATGCGGGTCACGGGCTCGTCGAGCTCGTAGCGGCCCTCCAGCGCGAGGAGGTAGTGGGTGCCCAGGGTAGGGTGTCCCGCGAAGGGGATCTCTTGATTGGGGGTGAAGAAGCGGACATGTACGTCGGCCTCGGCGTCAGTCGGCGGAAAGACGAAGGCCGTCTCCGAGAGGTTCATCTCCCGGGCGATGGCCTGCATCGTCGCCTCGTCCAACCCCTCGGCGTCGGGCAGCACCGCAACGGGGTTGCCCCCGAAGGGGCGGTCGGTAAATACATCGGCCTGGAGAACGCGGTATGTAGGCATGAATTCACGGTATGGTCTTCTTGTAGATAGGCGTCCATCCTATCGGCGGCAGGCAGGGAAGTCAAGGGCGGCTCCAGCCTAAGGCGGAACCCCGACACGACCTGTGGACGCCGGGCAGAGGGGTCTGGTGCGGGGAGGGAGAGACGCTGGGCCGCCGACCGCCTCCTCAGTGGTGCCAGGCGGCCTCACTCGGATCAAATGTCCGGGAAGCTGGGAACCAGAACCCTTTACGGATATGCGGTAAAGTGAAAAAGAAACGATAGTTCTCGGTCGTCATACCAACGTAATTATTCTAAGCGAATCGGTACCACCAGCCTGTCCAGAAGATAAGCCCTCAGTTAATATCACCTTGTCACCTCTTTTTCCTAATCTGGCATCTTTCATTAATTTCATTACCAGATCATGCCAACTATCAGCCTTGTTCTCTATCAAAAATGGGTAAACTCCATAAGACAATGATAAAAATCTGTGTGTTCTCTCACATTTACTAAAAGCTAGAATCCAACAATCGGGCTTAAATCTGGAGATACGACGAGGTGTATTGCCCGTATCGGTAGGTGTCAAAATAAAGCGTGCATTTAATGCGCGCATGGCTTCGATCACATTCAGGGATACAACATCCTCAATCGACACGGTCTTCTGACCCACACCACTCAGAAAGGACTCTTCGACGTTCGATGATGGACTTATGCTTAGCCGCTGACGTTCAATAGACACCGCGATTCTGGCCATCATTCTTACCGTCTCCACAGGATATCGGCCAATCGCAGTTTCTCCAGACAGCATCACGGCATCGGTCCCATCCAAAATTGCGTTTGCCACATCTGTTACTTCAGCCCGAGTTGGGCGTACGTTCTCTGTCATGGATTCCAACATTTGCGTAGCGGTGATGACCGGACGCCCCAAGAGATTTGACTTGTGGATGAGCTTTTTCTGGACCGCAGGCACCTCTTCTAGAGGTATCTGCACCCCAAGGTCTCCACGAGCGATCATAATCGCATCCGCCACATTCAGTATTTCATCGAAGTTATTGACTGCCTCTTCCCGCTCAATCTTTGCCACCACGTAAATAGGTTTGCCCTTTTTTCTTGCAAATTCCTTGACCTTGACGATATCCTCTGCCTTTTCTACAAACGAAACGCTAAAGGCATCCACCCCCTCCTTCAATCCAAAATCAACAAAATCGAGATCTTTGTCTGTTACTACATCTATCAATAATTTTACATTCGGAAGGTTCAGGCCTTTGTAGGATAGTAATTGCCCACCAATCGTAACCTTACACCTCACCTCATTGCTTAATACCTCCTGTACTTTCAATTCCACAAAACCATCGTTGAGAAAGATGAGGCTACCCTTAGACACGCTCTCTGGTAACCTGTCGTAATTGACAGATATAAGGGAGGTCGTACCAAGAACATCCTTAGTGGTGAGGGTCACGTTGTCACCTCTCTTAAGCACAAGCGGTTCGTTCTGCAGTTTGCCAACGCGGATTTTGGGACCGGGGAGATCAATAAGAGTCGTAACTACTCGATCTAACTGGGCCGCTACAGAGCGTATGCGCCGGATATTTTCCCTGTGACCCTCAAGGGTGCCGTGAGAAAAATTGAGCCGGGCCACACTCATGCCACTCTTGACCAGTTTCTTCAGGACAGACTCTGAGCGGGAAGCCGGCCCGATCGTGCACACGATCTTTGTTTTATGATTGGGTAGCTTCAAGTTTATTCTCTATTCTGAAAACCTCAACTTTTGAGCCGCGCGTCTGTTGCTTATATAAATCCAGCCATAATGAAAAAAGCCGAGCTTGCCCCTTAAACGGGCAACTCGGCTTACAACTCCGTACACTGACTTTCCCCCTCCCGGTCACCTTCGAGGCGTTCTGCAGGATGTAGTCCGGGCTGACAGCCATAAAGGCTGTCCCTACACCTTGCTAACGAAAATGAGATCTACAAAATGATACAAGATTCGGTGAAACAGAGCAAGCTCTTTTGGTCGACCCACTTCCGGCAAGGTTGTTACCACATCGGGTAGTCCCGCCTCAGGCGGACCTCAGGCGGATCACCCCGACACCACCTTTACGACGATACCCGGAAGCCTTGTCTCACCTGGGCAGCTATGGTACCGTCGCCATGCGGTTAAGGAATTGAAGTGCATGGGCCTTGAGTGGGGGGATCTACGTTGTCCGAGCACGTCTACGTAGCCGACATAGCCCGCCACGAGGGCCGGACCATCACCCTCAAAGGCTGGCTCTATAGCAAGCGCTCCTCGGGAAAGCTCCACTTTCTCCAGGTGCGGGACGGCACGGGGACGATCCAGTGCGTGGTCTCCAGGGCCGACGTGAGCCCGGAGGTCTTTGAGCGCTCCGACGCCGTCACTCAGGAGTCGAGCCTCGTGGTGGTCGGCAACGTTCGGGCCGATGCCCGAAGCCCCATCGGCTACGAGCTGGGGGTCGAGACGCTCGATGTGGTCCAGCTCGCCCCGGGCTACCCCATCGGTCCCAAGGAGCACGGGGTGGCCTTCCTCATGGACAACCGCCACCTCTGGCTGCGCTCGGCCCGCCAGCACGCCATACTTAAGGTCAGAGGCGCCGTGATTAAGGCCAGCCGGGACTACTTCGACGAGCGGGGCTTCACCCTCATAGACGCCCCCATCTTCACCCCTGCGGCGTGCGAAGGCACCTCGACGCTCTTCGCCACCGACTACTTCGGCGAGACGGCTTTCCTGACTCAAAGCGGCCAGCTCTACATGGAGGCGGCCGCGATGGCTTTCGGCCGGGTCTACTGCTTTGGGCCGACTTTCCGCGCCGAGAAGTCGAAGACCCGACGCCACCTCACGGAGTTCTGGATGATCGAGCCGGAGGTCGCCTACGCCGACCTCGATGCCGTCATGGACCTGGCCGAGGACTACGTGGCGACCATTGTCGGCCGGGCTATAAGCGAGTGCGGCCGGGAGCTTGAGACGTTGGGGAGGGACGTCGCGGCGCTCGAGCCGGCGGCCGAGAAACCTTACCCGCGCATAAGCTACGACGAGGCCGTCGAAAGCCTCAAGGCCCGAGATGTCGCCATGACGTGGGGGGATGATTTCGGCGGCGACGAGGAGACGGTCCTCTCGGAACTCTTTGATAAGCCGCTCCTTATCCATCGCTATCCGACCCAAGTTAAGGCCTTCTACATGAAGAACGACCCGGAGCGGCCCGAGCTCGCCCTCTGTTGCGATATGCTGGCCCCGGAGGGCTACGGGGAGATTATCGGAGGCGGCCAGCGCGAAGACGACCTCGCCCGTCTCGAAGAGAAGATCGGCGCGCACGATCTCCCGAAGGAGGCCTTCGATTGGTACTTGGACCTTCGTCGCTACGGGAGCGTGCCCCACGGGGGCTTCGGCCTGGGGATCGAGCGCACCGTCGGGTGGCTCTGCGGCCTCAGGCACATCAGGGAGGCGATCCCATTCCCGCGTCTCATGGGGCGGATCACACCTTGAGGGGAAGGAGGCGTATCTCCCTTCCGGGATGAGGGAACATGATTAAAGCAATGCTTTAGATATTCCTGGTAAACATTTTGATAAATAAGGAGATAGAGCTGATGTCTCATCATCTGACGGGCAAGAGGGTAGCCGTTCTGGCGGACAACTTCTACGAGGATACGGAGCTATGGGTCCCATACTATCGGCTCATCGAAGAAGGGGCCCAGGTTGACATCGTTGCCGCCAAGAAGGGGAAATTCACCAGCAAGTACGGATACCCGGTGGAGGCCACCGTGGAGGCCAAGGAGGCTCAGGCCGCCACATACGACGCCGTCGTCATCCCCGGCGGTTACGCCCCCGACCACATGCGACGCAGCCCCGAGCTCGTTGACTTCGTTCGTGCCATGCACGATGAGGGCAAGGTGGTGGCCGCCATTTGCCACGCCGGCTGGATGCTCGTCTCCGCGGGGATTCTCCAGGGCAAGACGCTGACGAGCTTCTTCGCCATCAAAGACGATATGGTCAACGCCGGGGCGACGTGGGTTGATAAGGAGGTGGTGGTGGACGGAACGCTGGTCACCTCCCGCATGCCCTCCGACCTGCCGGCGTTTTGCCGAGAGCTGGTGAAAGCCCTGGGGGGGTAAACCTTTTTGCGCGTTGACTTTCCCCCGATCTGGGCCTAAGATTCCCACATATGGCACAGACCCCCTGAGGAGCAATCCCCCGTGCAGCGAATCGTTGTCGCGATAACCGGCGCATCAGGGGCTATCTACGGCGTCAAGCTCGTCGAGGCCCTGGCGGCCGCCGGCTCCGAGATTCATCTCATCGTCTCTGGCTCCGGGGCTAAAGTCATGGGTCACGAGCTCGACCTCACCGTAGACGACATCGCCCCCAGGGCCTACACCTGCTACGATCCTGGGGATATAGGGGCGACTCCGGCCAGTGGCACCGCGGGCCTCGAGGCCATGGTGATATGCCCCTGCTCCGCCTCCACCCTGGCTACCGTGGCAGCGGGGTTGACTACGAACCTCATCCACCGGGCGGCTGACGTCATGCTCAAGGAGGGCCGGCCCCTCATCGTCGTACCCAGGGAGTCGCCGCTCCACGTGGGACACCTGGAGAACCTCTTGAAAGTCGCCCGGATCGGGGCCGTCGTCCTCCCGGCCAGCCCCGGCTTCTACCACCGTCCCCAATCTTTGGACGACCTCGTAAACCATGTGGTGGGCAAGATCTGCGACCGGCTGGGGGTCGCTCACAAGCTCTTCGAGCGGTGGTCGGGCGCCGACTGACGCCGGTAGCTAGAACCTCATGTGGGCTCGGCGGCGATGGCCTACCAGAGCCCCTCATCGCAATATGAGGTCCGCCTCTCTGTGATTATCCTGATCCTGAGTCGTCCCGTCGACTAGCCTCCACAATGTCCTCCCGCCGCACGGTTGCTTCTTGGTGCTTCTACGATTTCGCAAACACAATCTTCTCGATGAACGTCGTCTCCCTCTACTTTCCCCTCTGGTTGACGGCCGACCTGGGAGCATCTGACCTGTGGGTGAGTCTGGCCAACAGCGGCTCCATGGCCCTTGTGGCCCTCTCCATGCCACTCCTTGGGGTCCTGGCTGACCACGGCCGGCGCCGTAGAGCCTTCCTTGTCGTCTTTACGGCCGTCGCCTGCGCCTTCACTGCTCTCATCGGGATGGGGGGGCGCGTCTCACCGGCAGCCGCCGTCGTTGCCTTCATAGCGGCCAACTACGCCTACCAGGGAGGCCTCGTCTTCTACAACGCCCTCCTGCCGGCCGTGGCCGGCCCGGCCGAAGTGGGGCGCATATCGGGCTACGGAGTGGCTCTTGGCTACTTGGGTGCGATAGCCGGGATGATATTCGTGCTGCCCTTCGCCACCGGCAGCCTCTTCGGCTGGAACGTCCCATTCATCACGGGCGCCGGCCGCGCTGCGACGTTCCTGCCCACAGCCGTCCTCTTCGCTCTTTTCGCCGTGCCTTGTCTTCTCTGGGTGACCGAGGCATCGGAGCCCCGTCCCGCCCCGGCCCGAGGTCCCTCCTGGATGGAGGCCTTCGGGAAGGTGCGTGAGACCCTTACCAACGCCCGCCTCTACCCCGGCCTTAGGGCCTTCCTCGTAGCAAAGTTCCTCTACGAGGAGGCCATCGCCACGGTGATAATCTTCATGGCCGTCTACGCCCATCGGGTATGGGGTTTCACCGACAGTGAGCTCACCCCCTTCTTCATCCTATCGACCGTCTCGGCCGTCGCGGGCTCTTTGGTATTGGGTCGGCTGGTCGACAGGGTGGGGCCGAAGCGGACCCTCGAGGGGGTGCTGGTCGGGTGGCTCGTCTGCCTGGTGGTTCTCGCCCTGGCCAGCCACGGGCTCGTGGCGTGGGTGCTTGGCTCGGCCATCGGGATCTGTCTCGGCGGGACGTGGACGGCCGCGCGGCCCCTGCTCGTAAGGCTTGTCCCTGGGGACGAGCTGGCGGAGTTCTTCGGCCTCTATGCGATGAGCGGCAAAGCCGCCGCCATCGTGGGGCCGCTGGTCTGGGGCGGCATCGTGTGGGCGGCCGCCGGCTTGCCAGGGGCGCTCCGGTATCGGATAGCCGTTGCGGTGCTGGCCGTCATGGTGGGGGCGGGCCTGGTAATCTTACACCGGTACGTTCCGTCGGAATGAGAAACAGTATAAGGCAGCCTCAGGGGCTTTCCGGAAGATGCTGGACGTCGATCCGTTTTCGGCGGGTGGTGAGGAACCAGGCCACCAGGAGAGTCATTACCAGCCACCCACCGCCTATAAGAAGAGTTGCCAACCGGGGGTATCCACCGTAGGGGGCCTGAACCTCTTCGATGAGGGTAGCCACGAGGATGAAGCCCAGGATGGCGGGCGTCAAATACTTGATGAAGAACTCCCAAACGCGCCCAATCTTGATGGAGCTGGTGGCGTTGACATGTTTCCGCATGTTTCCGGCCCCGAAAACCCACCCGATCACGAGACACTCCAGCAGGCCCACCACAATGAGCCCGTACTCCAGGATGTAGTGGTCTACGATATCGAGCCAGAAGAGGCCTCCACGGGTCGTGAAGATGAGGCTTAGGATGAAGCCCGCGATGCAGCTTAGGGTGATAGTCACGCCGCGGCTTATGCCGTACTCGTCCATGAGGCTCGATGCGAAGGCCTCGACTATTGAGACCGATGAGGAGAGTCCTGCGATGATGAGGGCGAGGAAGAAGGCAATCCCGAAGGCCGCCGGCAAGTAGGGCATGGCGTTGATGGCCTTTGGGTAGGCGACGAAGGCGAGCCCGATTCCCTCGGTGACGACCTTATCGAAGGGCAACCCGGAGGTGTGCGCCATGAATCCCATGGTCGCAAAGACCGCTAAGCCTGCGAAGATACTGAAGGCGAAGTCGGCGCAGCCGGTGATGATGGCGCTTGCGGTTATGTCGGCCTTGCGCGGCAGATAACTGGCGTAGGTAATCATGATGCCGAATGCGATGGAGAGGCTGAAGAAAGTTTGGCTATAGGCGCTTCGCCAGACGGCCAGGTTTGTGAGTTTGGAGAAGTCGGGCTTCAGGTACCAAGTGAGCCCCTGCTTGGCGCCGGGGAGGGTGAAGCCCCGGATTATGAGCATGGCGATGAGGAAGACCAACAGCGGCATGAATACGAGGCAGGCGCGCTCCACACCCTTCTGGATGCCTTTGGTGCAGATGAACCAGTTGGCCGCCCACACGATGGCCAGCCCGATTACTATCACGCCCACGGGCTTGCCCACCTCCCAGGGCCCTCCGGAGAGTTGCAGAAACTCCTTGAAAAAGAAGGCGTTGGCGTCGGCGCCCCAGGTCAGCCGGGTGGCGTAGGCTAGGTAATTCACGCACCATCCGAGGATGACTGTATAGTAGAGCTCGATTCCGATCATGATAAAGATAATAGGCCACCAGCCCAGAAGCTCCCACCGTCTATCGATGCGTCGGAAGGCTAGGGGCGCGGCTACCCCCATACGGTGGCCCAGGCCGAACTCAAGGATGAGGATGGGGATGCCAGCCGTAATGAGGGCCAGTGCGTATGGGATAAGAAAAGCCGCCCCGCCGTTGGTGTAAGTCATGTAGGAGAAGCGCCAGATGTTGCCCAGGCCGATGGCGCTGCCTATGGCAGCAAAGAGGAAACCACGACGGGTTCGCCACTGTTCTCTGCCGGCGCTCATCTCTTTCGTGGCGGTCTCCAGGCTTGGAAAGGGGTTTTTGGCTACGAAGCAAGCCCGCGGGATGGACGGCCCTCAAAGCTGGCCGGCACCGATGGCGTCCTTGGGGGACAAGCTGTTTTTTACCCCAGCGCCAGGAGGGCTCGGGATGCGAAATCATACCACAGCCGATGAATACTTCCAAGAAATGTGGAAAATGGTTGCAAAGGTTCTGCCGAATGGGTTAGCTTAAAATGTTGGGGTCAAGAGTGCTTTGCTCGGGAGGGTTTTTTCTCCGTGTGCCATGAGTCGATTATGAATAGCCGTTCGATGGCGGGGGTTTCGGCAGGCGGGGTCCCCATCCTTCGGGCGCTGTTCTCCATTGCTCTTGTCCTTATATGCCTCGTGGCCGTTTCGGCACAGGCCCAAGAATCCTCGGGCGATGCCACCAGCGATTTACTAAGTGAATTCCATGCCGCCAATCACCGCCTCCCTCTGGCTTCATACAAGCTCCCGAAGGCCATCGTATTTTGCGGCGAGCACGTTCCCATAGAGCTTTGGGACGTAAAAGAGCGCCTAGAGCGGGAATTTCTTTCCATCCTTTCGGGTGAGCCGCTTGTCATTCTCTGGCTAAAGCGGGCTAACCGTTACTTCCCCCACATCGAGAGCCACATTCGTCTTGCAGGTCTGCCGGATGATGTGAAGTACATGACGGTTGTTGAGTCGAGCCTCAACCCCCAGGCCCGCAGTGGGGCCGGGGCTGTTGGAATGTGGCAGTTCATCCGTTCGACGGGACGGAGTTACGGCATGAGCCATACCTACTGGTTGGACGAGCGGCGCGACTTTGAGAAGGCCACCGATGGGGCGCTCCGGTACCTCAAGGACCTCTTTGAGGATTTTCAGAGCTGGCCCCTGGCCCTGGCCGCGTACAACTCCGGGGCCGAACGGGTGCGCGAGGCGATGCTCACCCAGAGGGTCGTCAACTACTATCAGCTCGCCCTGCCCAGGGAGACCGAACGGTATGTCTTCCGAATCATCGCAGCCAAAATTATCCTTGAGAACCCTGCGAAGTATGGATTTGCACTTGAAGCGGCCGAGCTCTACGAGCCTTTGGCCACCACTTGGATTAATTTGAGGGTGCGCGGCAGTAAGCTTCACCTAAGGGATGTGGCCGAGGCGGGCGGGACCTACTTCCGCCACATCAAGAAACTGAACCCCCAGTTGCGCCGCGATAGCCTGCCCCGTGGGGTCCATCGTATCCGCGTTCCCGCCGGGGCGGCGAAGGACTTTCAAGCCAACCTCAAAGCCATCCGCCAGCGTAACAGGCGCCAGACCATGGCTGCCCTCAAAGGGCGCAAGGCTGTCAAATATCGGGTCAAGAAGGGTGACAGCCTTTGGGCTATCTCCGAACGCTACGGGGTTACAATCAAGGCGCTGC
This sequence comes from Nitrospinota bacterium, assembly GCA_022562795.1. GTDB lineage: Bacteria > JADFOP01 > JADFOP01 > JADFOP01 > JADFOP01 > JADFOP01. Next base: position 43,001 of record JADFOP010000007.1, on the reverse strand, counting down.
GCAAGTGGAACAGCATACGCAAGGGCGAGCCAATCTACGCGGGTGAACGCCTGCTCATTTACATAAAATAGTGGGACGGGTTTTATTTGCTCTGGGAGAATCTGGGTGCGGATTTTTTGTTTGAGAGACTTTTCCTTAAACGTCTGAGACGACCCGTGTGAGTCCCTCCTCAATCAGCTCACTAGGGTCCCCATTGCGCCTTCGAGTCATTGGTCGGTAGAATGCGGAACGAAACGTTGTGCGCCTATGTCTGGAGAGGGGAGTGGAGAGAATAGCGACGCTTAAGCCTGGAGAGATGGCCCCACCCTTAAAGAGCCTTCTCGTCTATTTTTTCCTGATCATCATAGTGGGCGCCATATACCTGGCCCTTCGGTTCAAGGTCTTTGCGGGTCTGCCCCTTGTATGGGACCTTTATATGGATGAGATCATCTTTTTCCTCATCCCCTTGGGGTTGGTGATGCTCTTCTTCCGACTCGATGTACGGGACACACTCCAGCTTAGGAGGGTCGCCTGGAGCAGCCTTCCCCTTTTCGGTGCTGCGGGCTGTGTCCTGGTGGCTTTCCAGGTATTCATTCTGGCTCTGGCCAGCAGGTTGGTGCCGGAAATCGTCCGCTACATAGACCTAAACTCATATTTCGGCTACGAGACCTTCACTAAAACAATCCTTTCTCTGCCCGTGGCGGGCCAGATTTGGGTAGTGTGCATTGCGCCAGCCCTCGTCGAAGAGCTGCTCTTTCGGGGCTATGTCCAGTCAACCCTTGTCGGACGCCTGGGGGCCCGGCGGGGCATTTGGATCACGGCGGCTCTCTTCGCCTTCGTTCACTTGGGCATACTTCGGGTACCCTTCGACCTCCTTGTGAGCTACATAATGGGCTACATTGTTATTCGCTACCGGAGCGTGTGGCCGGCCGTTGTATTCCATTTCGCTAATAATTCGGTCAATCTATTGGTGCTCAACCTCCTTCCGGGCTACGACACTGAGCGGCTGAGCGCCGTTTCTCTGGCTCTAATGTCGGCTGCGGTCGCTTATATGGGGTGGCAGATAATGAGGTTTCTCCAGCGGGCTTCGGCCGAGCTTAGGGCCGAGGCGGTGTTGACGTCATGACCGAAGGACGAGCCCTTCTGGCGGCCTTGGCAATAGCGGGGATTGTTCTGTGGCCCGGCTCAAATCATACTGCGGGAGCCCACGGTGGGCCGGTCCCTGAGGCATTCCGACCCCTGCTGGAGAGGCTCACCAATGATGGGTTCGACGGGGAGGTCCTGGAGCGCCTCTATGCCGATCCGCGAACGGCCTATCTTAGCGGGGCGGTGGCCACCAATCTTAAGCGCATAGAGCGGCCCGCCGACTATAACCATTTCCTCTCCGTGAAGTCCGTCCGTCAAGGCATGGACTTTCTAAATCGCCACCGTCTTCTTCTAGAGAGCGTGACAGGGCGATTCGGAGTCCCCGCCGAAGTTCTCGTGGCCATCCTCTTTGTGGAGAGCCGTTTCGGTCGCGACGTGGGCCGCTACAGGGTCTTTAATGTCTACTCCTCGCTGGCCGTAGCGGAGAAGCCGAATCACATTGAATTGGCTCTCCGACGACTCCAGGCCCGCTATCCCGGCACAACCAAGGCCGAAATCCGCGGCCGTGCCCGTAAAAAAGCGTTGTGGGCATACGGTGAGCTCAAGGCCCTGCTCCAGCTGGCGGACAGGCAGGGCTTGGACGTCCACGAGCTGAGAGGGTCGTGGGCTGGGGCGTTCGGCATACCCCAATTCATCCCCTCCAGCTTTCTTACTTACGCCGTTGATGGAAACAGCGACGGGCAGGTAGACCTCGATATCCTCCCTGATGCCGCCGCCAGCGTAGGAGCGTACCTCCAGCGCCATGGGTGGCGGCCGGGCCTTGACCGGCCTCAGAAGTATAAGGTCCTTAGGACCTACAACAACAGCCGCCTCTACGCCTTGACCATCTTGGGTTATGCCGATAGACTCCGACAGCGACCCTAGCCAGGGAGTTTAGCTCGATGCTCTTTCAGTTTTTTTCCATGAGCGTGCTCCACTTAACCATGGCCGTAGTAATAGGCCTGGTTGTGGGAGGGATTTTAGGGCTGATGTATGAGACGATGAACTTGAAGAAGAGCGCCTTCGTCCTGCGATTCATGCTCCTGGGCGTTATGGGCTCCTTCGCGTTCGACATCTTCTTCAGCTTCATGACGGCCAACCATTTCCTGCCTGGCTTCTTGTACATACGACCCACGATCGTCGTAGAAGATGTTGTCGGTGCCGCGCTCGTTCCCTATCTCGTCTACCGTCCGTTTATTGAGTACAAGCCCCCCAGGTTTAAGAAACAGGGCTAGTCGATAAGGTGGATATTGTCTGGTGAGACCCTCAGGGCCAGGGGTGCGGGGGACGACCGAACCCCGTCCTTTATTACCGACCCGCAAGAGTCTTCTCTTCGCCTCGTGCGTCTTTTTCTTTAACCTTACCGATTGGATGCTGCTGGCTTACCTGCCAGTGCACCTACGGGCGTTGGGGTTTGGAAGCCACGCGATAGGAGGCTTCATGGCTATCCTCGCCCTTTCGACCTGCCTTCTTGTGGCACCCTTCGGCATCGTCTCCGACCGCTTTTCTCCTAAGCGCCTCATGTTTGTTGGTGTCGGGCTCAACATGGCGTTTGCCGGGGGCTTGGCTCTCTTCAATGGCACGGTAGGCCTGATCGCAGTCTTTATCATCGGCGGAGTTGGCTTCACCTGCTTCTACATTCCCTTAAACACTCTCTATTTCAAACTCTTGGGAGATGAGCAGCGGGGGGTAAGAATCGCAACCATCTTCGCCGGGACGGTTCTGGGCTACGGCTTTGGTCCCCTCCTGGGTGGGCTGCTTTTGACCCGCTTTCCTATGGAGACCCTCTTTGCAATCGCTTTGGGCGGCTTTGCCCTCCTAGGCTTGTTGGTAGCCTACCTTCCCGACACCAGACCGATTCGCTTCGAAATCGCCCGCTACCGCGACGACCTGAAGCGCCCAGCCGTACTATTCCTCGTAGCCTCCACCTTTGTGGTCGCTTCCCACGCCGGTGTGGAGCGGACCTCCCTGACGCTTCTGATGACAGAGATGATTGGGTTAGGCTCATCCCAGGTCGGCCTCGTATACGCCTGTGTGGGGGTCTGGATCGCCGGCATCGGCCTGTTGGCCGGCCACGCCTTCGACCGTACCCGACGGGTGGTTGTCGTTTTGAGCCTTGGCCTGGCTTGGTCGGGCATCTTCCAGGCTGCGACCGCCTTCGCCGGCTCCTTCGCAGGCCTGGTGGCCATCAGGCTCCTCCACACATTGGGGGATGCCTTCTTCTTCATCCTGAACCCCATCCTCTTGAGCCTCATCTTTCCCAATACTCGAATGGGAGGCCACTTTGGCTTCATCTTAACCATCAATATGTTTTCGTCGGGGCTGTTCGCCTACCTGGCGGGGGTCGTCAGCCAGCCGTGGGGTCATGGTGTCGGCTTCATCCTGAACGGTGCGATGATGGTAGCAACTGCAGCAGCATTCCTCGCTATGCGTAAACCCATCCGTCGGAGCCTTGCGGCCAGTCGGGTGACGTAGTTCCTGTGGAAGGGGGCTGACTCGGTATGATGGAGGCTGTGGGGCCTGGGGTGTTGTGTTTCGCCGCTCCCGCCCGCCCGTAAAGGCCCGACGAGCGCTGATCTTACCCCGCCCGGTTGCCTCCTAAGATGGGCCTGTGCTACCATCACAAAAATCATTTGAGGAGGAATTGCCTTGCGCCAATTAAGCCTGATTGGGCTCCTTGCCCTCCTGCTTGGACTGGCAGGATGCGGATTTGTAGCCCAAGGGCCGCCGCCGGAAACACAGATGTGCCAGGGCTGGTGGCATTGGGAAGAGACGACGAGTGGCGGCACTTCGTTGGGAAACCAGGGAGTCGATCGCGAAGGCCTTTCCCTGGCTGATTGCCAAGCCGCCCGCCACCATGCTCTAGCCGGCTGGAAGAAACTATACCGCTTCGAGCCCCACTATGCCGGCGGATGCGAGTGTAACGACGTCCCGCCTCCGAAAAGCCCAAATTTAGAGGGGATTCGAGAAGCTCAACAGCGGGCAAATGCGCTCCGGGAGGCCGTAAGCGGTATAATCTACGCTCATGCAGATGACATCAACGACGACTTTCTAATCCAGATTCGCTCGGTATCCGATCTCCGCGGGTTTTCCCATGTCCTGGATCGGCCCGAAGCCCCTCGCTTTCGCGTCGCGCAGTATGTGCTTGCCGTTGAGGAGGTGTACCAGGAGACGAAGCAACTGGAGGGAAGAATCAGCGAGATGCACAGTAAGCCCCTTCGACATGTAGACACAATCTTGGGGCGGCTCCTGGATACGCTCGACCGTCTGGAGGAGCGGGAAGCCACCCTCGAACGTCAATTCAAGGACTACTACGCGGTCAAGAAGAATTGGTTCGGGGTCGATGAGGATGGTGTTCTATCGGGTCCTTTTCTTAGCGAGTCGGCCGTTCGAGGCGGCAGGCCCCTGAGGATTCGATACGTCTGGTATATCTATAGACCACAGGAGGAGCACCCGTATATCTTCTTCGAGAACCAAAAGCGGTGCGAATCAGGGCTCTCCTTCTGGCCGGGAGCCGGGTGTGCTGAGGCTCCAACCGGCGACCTGGAGTCCTACGCTCTTCGACGCGGCGGCGGGGTGGACTTCAAACAAAGCGCTTACAAGAAATATAGGCTCCCCTAAGGTTAATCTCGATGGGACCCAACCGCTCTCACAGAGCCTTATTTATTGTTGCCCTGTGTCTTGGGGTGGGGTTCCTTACGCTCATCATAGGGTCAGGGACTTCAGGAGGAGAGGAAAAGGCTTCCGCCAAAGCCGAAGGATACCTTCAAGAGGGGCTTCGGGCTTCCAAGGAGGGCCGTCTGCCCGAGGCCGTGCAAGCATTCAAGGAAGCCAGCACCATCGACCCTGACAACTCCTTCGCCTTCAATTACTTGGGGGTTACCTACATGAGGATGGGGCGATTCCGCGACGCCATCGACCCCTTCGAGAAGGCCGTAGCTTTACGGCCCACCTCGGCAACGTTCCAATTCAACTTGGCCAGAGCTTACCAACTAACGAAGAATTACCCTAAGGCGATAGAGCATTATCAGAAGACCGTCGACCTCGACCCCGCCCAAGCCTTGGCTCATTTGTACTTAGGCAAACTCTATGGCCGCGAGCAGGGGCGCTACCCCGAAGCCATAGAAGAACTCACGAAATCCATCGCCTTAAATGCCAGCAACGCCGAGGCCCCTTTCTTGCCTGAGGCCCATTACTTGCTTGCCGTCGCCTACTTTGGGGTAAAGAACTTCACCCTCGCCTGGCAATCGGTGGAGGAGGCCGAACGTCTAGGCTACAAGGTCAATCCCGCCTTCACCAAAGCCCTGAGCCAGATGGCTCCTAAATCGCCGTAAGCAGAATTCACCTCTCGTCGCCAGAAACATATTAGGCGTGACAAGTACCGCATCCACCATCATATGGGTGTTGGGCCGCCCCGGGGAGAACCTCTCGCGTGGTGCCCTCCCGGTCCCCACTTACGGCCATTAGCGCGCCGGATGCTCAATTCAGCCGGGGAGTTTCATAATTGGGGGCGGTGAGCGGCTCCACAAGAGGAAAAAGACTTGACTGTTTCGAGGTAAGGTGGTATTTTTTCCACTCTGGGAAAAGACACATTTGGCACAAACGCCGAGGGCGAGCCCTGGCTGCTCATCAGAGGCGCCGCCCCAGGGGTGGTCTCCACGGAGGGGGAGGATAATCTTATGAAGTCATATGACATAGGTAAGCGATTGAAGGAAATTCGCAAAGAGCGCAAATTATCGCTTAGTGAAGTTTCCAGCAGGACGGGGGTGGGGGTTTCGTATCTCTCAATGCTGGAGAACAACAAGAGGCGTGTCAACGTGGAGACGCTGGAGAAGCTGGCGGGCTGCTATAAGATGCGGCTCCATGGGTTCTTTCAGCGCACGCCTCGGCGCCCCGCCAAGACGCTGGAAACTCACATGAAAGGTTTAAGCCAGAGAAAGCGGCGGCAGGCCATCCGCGTACTGAGAGAGGTCTTTCCCGACAACAAAGAGGCCTTGGCTTTGCTCAAGAAGCTGTCGTAGAGACGGCCCGTCCCATCAACCCTCCCAGGCCCTTTCTTCCGACGCCTGCGATCCATCCACCTCTTCGCTGTTGCAGAGGTAGCACTTTATCTTAAGCGTCGTGCTAGCCAAAACGTTTTGGGTAGAGAGGCGACCCAGGTCGTCGAAGGTGACCAGTTCGTGCGTGTGACACTCGTATACGAATTTATTTGAATTGTCGCAATTTAGACAGTAAGGCATGTAGCCCCCCTTTTTGATTTGCCATACACTCTAATTTAGCACTCCGAAGAGGCCGTTTCCAGCCTTTTGCTTGAGGACCCTCGGGTTGACATTGAACAGGACGGATGGTAGAGATAGGCCGAGGTCCGCGTTGGATTTAAATCGACCGGGTAGCCAACCCATGTAGAGGCGCAAATCATTGGAGGGATGGCCGAGTGGCTTAAGGCGGCGGTCTTGAAAACCGCTGTCCCGGGGAACTGGGACCGTAGGTTCGAATCCTACTCCCTCCGCCACCCTCTATTCGCCAAAGTGTTTGGGAGAGGTGCCCGAGAGGCTGAAGGGGCTCGCCTGCTAAGCGAGTGTAGACTAACCCTCTACCGTGGGTTCGAATCCCACCCTCTCCGCCAAACTTAATTCGAGAACGGCTCCTGATAGGCTCAATGATTTAACATTTGGTGCGCCCATAGCTCAGGAGGATAGAGCGTCGGATTGCGGATCCGGAGGCCGTAGGTTCGAGTCCTACTGGGCGCGCCATTGAATTACCCGCGGAGAGTTGGCCGAGTCAGGTTGAAGGCGCCAGATTCGAAATCTGGTGTACCGGGCGACCGGTACCGGGGGTTCGAATCCCTCACTCTCCGCCAGCAGAAATTAGGTCGCTGGTGGGCCGATGGCGATCGCATGGAGAGATGCCCGAGAGGCTGAAGGGGCACGCCTGGAAAGCGTGTAGGGGGGTCAAACCCCCTCGTGGGTTCGAATCCCACTCTCTCCGCCAATCGTTGAGTTGGGGGGCCGCCGTCTGAATCAATGGCGGCCCTGACCCTATTCAAGTGATAGACTCACGACTACTAAACCATTTCCCCGCCATCCGGGAGGCCCGGCCGTGAGCTACCAGGTCCTAGCCCGCACTTGGCGTCCCCAGAAATTTGAAGACGTCGTTGGCCAAGACCATGTTACGCAGACGTTGAAAAACGCAATAACCGATAGCCGAGTCGCCCACGCCTACTGCTTCAGCGGGGCCCGGGGTGTGGGGAAGACCACCACCGCCCGCATCCTCGCCAAGGCCCTCAACTGCCGGGAGGGCCCTACGCCTACGCCGTGTGACTCCTGCGAGAACTGTAAGGAGATTCGCGCCGGGACGAGTCCCGATGTGGTCGAGATCGACGGGGCTACTTACCGCCGCATTGAAAATGTACGTGAACTCCAGGAGAAGCTCCAGTACATACCTGCTAAGAGCCCCTGCAAGGTATACATTATTGACGAAGTCCATATGTTTACTAAGGAAGCCTTTAACGCATTACTGAAGACACTGGAAGAGCCGCCCTCCCACGTACACTTCGTCTTCGCCACGACCGAGCCCCACAAAATCCCCGAAACCGTTCTCTCGCGTTGCCAGCGATTCGACTTTCGTCAGCTCTCCCCGACCGAGATCGCGGCCCACATCAAGCGAGTCTGTGCTAAAGAGGACTTCACGATCCCCGATGAAGGGGTCGCCCTCATTGCCCGGGCGGCAGAGGGAAGCATCCGGGATGCCCTTGGCCTCTTGGATCAACTCGTGGCCCTAGCTGGCAAAACTGTCGAGGCTGGTGATGTGGCTGTCCTGTTGGGCCGGGCCGACCAGGTGTTGCTGGCTCGTGTGGTGGAGGCCGTCCGGACGGGTGGTGCCGCCAAACTCTTGGAAGTTGTTGCGGACCTGGTCGCCCACGGGCAAGACCTTCGGGTTTTCTGCCGAGACCTGCTGGAATACATCCGACATCTCCTGGTATGTCGTTCGGTGAAGGAGCCTGCGGGCCTCGTTCCATACTCCGAAGCAGTTGTGGCAGAGGTGCAGGCGCAGGCCCGCCAGTTCTCCGCCGAGAGCCTACATCGCCTCTTCGAGGGGCTGCACCAGGCTGAGCTGGCCGTGCGCGGTGCCGACGCGCCCCAGTGGGTCCTCGAAGCTGCTTTGCTCAGGCTGGCCTCCTTGGAGCCGGTGACCCCCATGGAGGATATTCTCTCCAAACTTGCCGTTCTGGAGGAGGCGACCCGCAGCTCGCAAGGAGTTTCGGGGACGGAGGCTCCCAGGGAGCCGACCCTCTTCGAGATGGAAGGGAGCGTGGCGGAGGCTGTTGTAGAGACTCCCGAGGTCGTCTCCGAGCCGACAGATCTCGATGCAAGCCCCACATTGCCGGCCCCTTCGGTAAGGACTCCACCCGATACCCTGGAGGGCCTCTGGGAGCGGCTTATCATAGCCGTCGAACAACGGGCCTTCCGGGTGGCGCAGCTCCTCAAGGAGGGCCACCCTGTCTCCCTTGACCAGCGTAACCTCGCCGTCAGCTTTGTCGCGCCCTTTTGCGCAACCTATTTCGAAGAGGACGAGCACCGACGCCTCGTTGAAGAGGAGGCCGGGCGCCTGGCAGGTCGCTCCTTGAGGCTCCAGGTCGTCCGGGCTGACGACCAGGCGAGCCCACCAAGCCCTGATCTCCATAAAGCGGCCCCGGGGACGGGCTCCCCTGCCCCCCCTGGCCACCCTGGCGAGGACCACCATGATGGTATGGTCCAGGAGGCTATGGAGACCTTAGGCGGCACGATTATCGAGGAAGGCATTCTCCCCGCAACAGAGGATTGAGGGCTCTACCCGCCTCATCAAAAGGAGAAATCGCGTGAAAGGCCTCATCGATCTTATGAAGACGGCCCAAAATATGCAGGCCGAGCTCTCCAAGCTCCAGGAAAAGCTTGCCGGCCGAACCGTGGAGGCTACTGTCGGCGGCGGGATGGTCAAAGTAGTGGCAAACGGGCGGCGAGAAATTCTATCGGTGGACGTAGACACACAGGTGGTGGACTCGGCTGACGTCGAAATGCTCCAGGACCTCATCTGCGCTGCCGTAAACGAAGCGCTTCGAAAGGCTCAGGCCCTCGAGACCGAGGAAATGAAGAGGCTGACGGGTAGCCTTGGACTCCCTTTTGACCTGATGGGCCTCCTCGGTCGATGAAGAAGGGATAGCATGACCCGGCGTCCTAAGAGCCTCTCAAACCTTATCGCTTACTTAAAGAAACTCCCTGGAATCGGAGAGAGGACGGCGGAGCGGCTCGCCTTCTGGCTCCTGAAGGCCCCCAAGGACGATGTATTAGGGCTGGCCGGGGCCATCGCCGAGATCAAAGAGGCGATCCGCTTCTGTTCGATTTGCGGGGGTCTGGCCGATGAGACGCTCTGCGCTCTCTGCTCCGACCCCAAGCGCGACCCCGCTGTTGTATGTGTGGTCGAGGCTCCCGACGACCTGTATGCCATAGAGCGGACCGGGGTATTCAACGGCCACTATCACGTCCTCCAGGGAGTCATATCTCCGCTTGACGGCGTTGGCCCGGAGGAGCTCCAGATCGGACCGCTCGAGGAGCGGTGCCGGTCGGGAGACGTTCGGGAGGTCATCCTGGCCACCAGCCCAACCACCGAGGGGGAGGCCACAGCATTGTACCTAGCTCGTCGGCTCAGACCCCTGGATGTCGAGATCACCCGTATTGCGAGAGGGGTCCCGATGGGTGGAGACATTCAATACGCCGACAAATTGACTCTGGGCAAAGCAATCGAAGGCCGGAGTGCTTTGCGATAAAACCATTGATATCGAAACGGTTATCTAGAAGGCTTGGATCGTTTCGCGGGTGACGATCATGGGGGCGCTGGAGCTGGCCGAGACCTATCACCGCACCGGCGATTGGGACTATGACTGCGGGACGGCGTTGCTCCGCAGCCTAGCCATTGGCCCGGGGATGCGGGTTTTGGAGTTCGGGAGCGCCACCGGCCGGCTCGCCATCGATGCCGCCCATCTGGTCGTTCCCGATGGTCAGGTAATCGGCCTTGAGCCGTCGGAGGGGAGGGTTCAGTTGGCCCGGCGCTTCTACAGGGCTGGCAATGTGACATTCCAGCAAGGCGGCCCGGCGGAGCTGGAGGCCCTCGGGGACTCGGCCGTCGACCTGGTATACTCCAACCTGTTACTCCACCGCATTGACGATCCGGCTCAGGCGCTTGGCGCCGTCTTCCGGTCGCTCAAGCCCGGTGGGCCCTTGGCGTTTACCTTTCCTTTGAGTCACCCGCCGCTCGTAGAAGCCCTGGAGGAGGCGATTTTCAGTCATTCGACCTTCGCCACCCACCGGGACGGGGCGAGCGGGTTGGCGACCTGGTCCCGCCGGTCCCTGGAAGATTGGCTTGACCTCGCACGGGGGGCCGGCTTTGCAGGGGTGTCCGCTCAACGCATCGTGGCCCAGATGGCTTTCGACACCCCGTCGTCGCTTGTAGCTTACTGGGAGTCAGCCACTGAGGGCCGCTTCCTAGGCGGGCTCTCGGCCACGGAGAGGGAGGCCGCCTCGCCCCTCGTCGATGAGCAATTCTTTCGCGTTTGGGGCGAAAAGCCCCTGAGAAGCCAGGTCGAGGTGGTCGCCATCCACGCCGCCAGGCCTGACTAGGAGAGTTTCGTATGGAATATCTTGTGACGGCAAATTTACGCGCAGAGCAGGCCGGGGCGCTCCTTGAGGCCTTGGAGACTGGCAGGCTGGCCGCGGGCGAAGTCTACGAGGACGAGATGCAACGGGCGCTGGGAGAGGCGCTGGTGGAGGGGGAGGCAGTGCGCTGGGTCGAGACCTGCTACTGCTCGACGCCACTTAGGGCCGAGCGGTCCATCCTCGATGTCTACTTCAAGGAAATTGAGACCGAGCCCCTTGTCGGGGAGCCTCCAGGCAGCGGTGTCCCCCTGACTGAGCATCTGAGGTCCGCATCTTCGGCGTGACCTTGCCTTTTGGAACCGCGGTGATATAGTGGTCTTTAGAGAACCGAACACCCGTCGGGCCTCGACGGGTTTTTTTGTTATGTGAGGCGCCTTACAATCATGGCCATCACCGACGAACAGATTTTCATGGCACTCCGTACGGGGGGTGGCAGGTCCCTGCCGATACGCCAGCTTCTTAAGACGCTCAAAGTGCCCGCCCGCAGCCGGCCCACGGTTCGTAGGAAGATAAAATCCCTTGCCGAGAAGGGCAGCCTCGTTCGCCTCAGAGGCAACCGTTACGGCCTGCCAGATGTCGTACGCCACACGGTAGGCCGGCTTACATGCCACCCAGATGGCTACGGCTTCGTCGTCCCCGAGGCTGCTGAGGAGCCCGATGTCTACCTAAGCCGCCGGGCCATGGGGGATGCCATGCACGGCGATAGGGTGGAGGTCAGTATTGATGACGAAAAGCCAGACGGCCGCAGGTCGGGTTCCTTGATAGACGTTCTGGAGAGGGCCCACACGACCGTGGCGGGCCGCTACGTTCGAGCCGGGGCCGTCTCCCGGGTGGTGCCCGATGAGCCCCGCATCCTCCAGGAAATCTACATCCCTCCCGCCGAGGCCGGCGGGGCAAAGTCGGGCCAGGTGGTGCTCGCAGAGATAACCCGCTACCCCCTGGCCGGTCGCGACGCCCGGGGACGTGTCGTGGCTGTCCTGGGTTGGCCCGAGGACCCCGATGTCGAGGTGGCCGTCATAGTGGCCAAGCACGGGCTGGCCGAGGAATTCTCTCCCGAAGCCGAAGCTGAAGCCGATGCGACTCCCTCCGCCATCCCGTCTGACGAGCGGGCCCGCCGCGTTGATTTAACAGGACTTATCACGGTTACCATCGATCCCTTTACCGCCAGGGACTATGACGACGCCATCTCTGTTGAGCCCCGGCCTGGAGGCGGCTGGAGGCTCTTCGTACACATAGCCGACGTCTCCTACTACGTCGCCGAGGACGGTCCGATGGATGATGAGGCCCTCGAGCGGGCTTGCACGGTCTACTTTCCCGATAGGGCGATTCCCATGCTACCCCACGCCCTCTCCACCGAACGATGCACATTGAGCTCCGATGAAGAGAAGCTTGCCGTGACCGTCACCATGGAGCTTTCGGCTGCTGGGGAGCTTGAGGGCTATGAGATAGCCGAATCGGTCATCAAAAGCGACGAGCGAATGGTTTACGAGGACGTGGCGAAGCTCTTGGAGGGCGAGGAGGAGCGGCTCGAGCTTCGATACGCCCATGTCATGGAGAGCCTGCTCGCTATGGCGGAGTGCGCCCGGGTTCTCAGGGCCCGTCGCCTCGAGGCCGGAGGGATCGATTTCGACCTGCCCGAGGCCGATATCATCCTCGATGACGCCGGCCGGATCGAGGCCATCCTAAAGGCCGAGCGGACGGAAGCCCATCAGATGATTGAGGAGTTCATGCTCCTGGCCAACCAGACGGTGGCCAGGCACCTTACGGGTCTCGAGGTGCCCATGATATACCGGGTTCACGAGCCACCCGACCCGGAGAAGATGAGCCGTTTCGCCGACCTATGCCTGACCTTCGGCCATATCCTGCCGGCGACTGCAACCGTAAAGCCGGCTACGCTTCAGGGTCTTCTAGAGGCCGTCCGCGGCCGGCCCGAAGAGCGGCTCATCTCGACTGTCATGCTCCGAAGCATGATGCAGGCTCGCTACTCTGAGAAAAATCTCGGCCACTTCGGTCTCGCTTTCGACTGCTACACACACTTTACCTCGCCCATCCGGCGCTACCCCGACCTCGTCGTCCATAGGCTCCTCAAGGATACCCTACCGAAAGGCCGAATGAGCGGCCGGCGGGCCGATGGCTGGGCAAGCCGCCTGCCGGCAATTGCAGAGAAATGCTCCGAGCGGGAGCGGATCGCCGAATCCGCCGAGCGGGAGATGGTGGACCTCAAAAAGTGCCACTATATGCTCGGACACATCGGTGAGCGCTTCGACGGCTACGTCTCCGGGGTGGTGCCCTTCGGCTTTTTCGTGGAGCTGGAGGAGCTTTTTGTCGAGGGGCTCGTGCGCCTAAGCGACATCCCCGGCGACTACTTCATCTTCGACGAGAAGACCCACACCCACATCGGAGACCGCACGGGCAAGAGCTTCCGGCTGGGAGATAAGGTTCGGGTGGAGGTCTCCGACGTCGATATAGCCCGCCGGCGGATCGACTTCATCCTGGCCCGGCCAGTCCGAAAGTGATACCTGCCTGGGTATTGTCCTGGTTTGAATATGAAAATTATTAGATAAGCTATTGTAGTTGCAGGCTAATTTTTATGGCTTGGTCAACTTGAGCCATTGTAGAGGAAGAGAGTTTACCCACATATTCGATAATCCTTGGTTTATCTCTTGTTCGTATTTGATCTAACAATATTATGCAGTCTTTTGTTAATCCACCTTCGCCAGATGGTACAAAAACCTGAAAGGGATAATGTCTCTCTAAATGCTTGACTCCAGTGATTGGGGCAAAAATCGTTAATGGAGACCTTTCATTTCCAATATCATTCTGAATAATTAGACAGGGCCTAACTTTCCCGATTTCCTTGCCAACAACAGGTTCTAGGTTAACTAACCATACTTCTCCACGTCTTATTTCATGTCCGGCCATTTTGATAATTTTAACCTAAATTTAATATTCCCAATCAAGCTCGTGTTCTGTGGGTTTAAATTCCCTGTGTATTTTAAGGGTCAACTCTGCTGTGGCCTCATAACCTTCGTGCAATAGTTCTTCAAGCTCTCTTTGCTTTTTGAATTCCAAAAGCTTAGCCATGGCCTCTCGAATGACGCTACTACGGCTTTTTGATGCCTCGGCAGCATATTCATCAATTTCCCTTAAAAGGTCTTTTGGCACCTGAAGGTTTATCTTTGTGTTCTCCCTCGGAATTGTAGGTCTCGCAGGCATATCACGTCCTTCTATGCATGAAACATCAGAATTGATGACCTTCCGATTGAACACCCTAAAGCCCACATATAATATAAACGTAGGCGTTGGGAGGCATACATTCTATAATTAATACGCGCTTATCACCTTGCTACAAGGTAAGAGCCATGCTAGAATTAAGGGGTGGGAAAGCTTAGAACAATCCGTAGACTGCTTTTGCAGGCGGGCCTGGTCATTGGCCCAATCTGGACGGTTGGGTCAATAGTCATGGACGCTTGGGGTGTTTTCTCTCTTGGTCTCCCCTTAAAGATTCAAGTCGCTATTGGTCTGGGAATATTTTTTGCTTCGGTTATCGGACTTGTATTAGGACAACAAAGGGAACTCCAGGCCTTAAAAACTGAGAAGCCTGAGCTAATTCGACAGGGAGAGGTATTTTTAGAATTAGGAGAAGCTGAAAAGGCAGAAGAACCCGTGAGGGAAAAAATTGCAGAAGAGCTTGTTAGACCAGCCAAGGATAAACTGTGGAATATATACAAAGATTTTGCCAGGCCAGCATTTACGCAAACAGATAAATATCTGGAAAAAACCGCAATGGTGCTCCATAGTGATAATGACATTGCTAAACACAATATTGGAGTATTTCTTAAAGAGAATCTTATTCCACAGGCTAGGAAAGCTCACAACAATTTGGTTCGTGCCTTAAGGCCAGATAGCAAGCTAAAGCTTGATTCAGAGCAATTACAAAACCTATTCGGAGATTTGTTTGATAATTATAGACAAATGGTACAATGGTTAGGAAGGGGAGTAGAGATTACAGGCCAACCATTTGCTGATGGAGAACAATTTAAAGAATGGGGAAGGAAGGATTATAGGCTTAGATACCAACTCAATAAAATTGTTCAATATTCGGATTTGTATAGACTCCGTTTTCGTGTTGAGCATATAGGAATAGACCAAGATATTCCTATTTATCCGTTGCCTCCTGATATGGAGGGTTCTCAGAGCCAATGAGCTTGGGGGAGGAAGATTTATGATGGTTAGAAAGACAATCCGCATAGGACTTTATGAAATTAAAACCGTAGATATTTCCTGTCCGTACTGTAAGACACGGATACAATATGACCTAGACAAATATGTAAAAATAGTTGAATGTCCTGCTTGTAAGAAAGAATATCCGGATTATGTTTATGAGGGATTATCTCTCCTGGGAGACGCCTTTGGACATCTTCATCAAGATAAGAAAATGATAACTGAGTTTGAAATTGAGCTAGAAGATTAGTTTTGTTGTTCCACCAATTTCTTGTAGGTGAGGTTGTTGGCTCCAATGAGTTTACGCAGCGTATCCCGGAAAAGGTATGGATTGTCTCGGTTATTGAACCGCCACTCAAGCTCGTCGAGGTAAGCGTCAAGATGTTTTGCGCTGATTTTGTGGTAAGTACCCATAATGGAACGCTTCAAGAGGCTCCAAACGTTTTCGATGGAGTTAGTATGGACATCATCTCTAACCCATTCCTCTTTCCGGTGAGTGACGGTCTCATGCCTTGTGTCATGGTCTGCTATTCCCCTGTAGGGTGGCCAGTCGTCGGTGTAGATGGCTTCGGTATCGGGCGCGGTATGCTCTTTAATGAACTTGTGAAGGGTCTTTCTGTCCCTTGCATGGACGACCTGGAGCCTCACCTTGCCGCCACGTTGAGCTACCCCGACAACGACGGTCTTGTTCCCCTTATACCCATGCCCGACGCCCTTTCTCTTGCCGCCTACCCACGTTTCATCTACCTCAACGATGCCCCTCAGCTTCGGGGGGTCGGGTTCAGTCATGGCATTGCGGATTCGTTGGCAGAGATACCACGCGGTCTTGTACGAGACTCCGATGGTTCGCTTGACTTGATTGGCAGAGACACCCTTTTTGGACTCAATCATCATGTAGATCGTGAGAAACCACTTCCACAGGGGCAGGTGACTATCGTGAAAGATGGTGCCTGCCGTTACAGAGAATTGGTAGCGGCATGAGTTACAATCGAACTGTCCGCGCTTCTTTACTTTTGAGATTCCCTTGTGGTGACACCGTGGACACTCAACACCGTCGGGCCAGCGTAGACTTTCAAGGGCGGCACGACACTTATCCTCATCCTGGTATTGCTCGATGAGTTCAACGAGGTTTATTTCGGGCTTTTTGAATTTGGCCTCTTTGCTCATAGCGAGGACTCCTTTCCCTTCATTGGGAGCCTAAATATGCACTTTCTAACTTTCCTAATATTCATGGGCCTTGTTAGTCTCTATGTCTATTTCACCACATTTCCTTGGGACACAAAAGACACATTGATATTCATCGTAGGCGGGTGGGCAATGTTGGTCATTGAATATCTCGCCTTTTGGAAATAGCTGCCGGTATGAGTAAGAAGAAAAAAAAGCGGGCCGACGAAATGACCACGGAGGAGCTCATGGAGAGCCTTTTCCCTAAGAAGGTCATTAAAAAGGTCCGAGAGGTTATGGATGAAAAGCATCGTGATAAGCCTCCTAAAGTATAATATAGGTCATAGTGGGCCTTGTGTCAAGTATATAATCGCGAATTAATATATAGGTCCAATTGATAATTGTAAATATACATCACTAAATATGTATAAATTTATATACAACACAATAATCTAACCTTTGAAGTTTTAAAGGCGCAGGCAAGCCCTCCTCCAGAGCGCTGACGCCATAAACTCGCTTTCCTCCTCGGAGCCGTTGCGTTGGGTTGCCCACCGCGCTAAAATGCCCCGGTTTCTTAATCGGGTGATCCTAAAGCCAGGGGCGCTCTCATGACCAAGATAGATGTCCTCATTTTCGACATGGACGGTGTTCTGGTGGATGTTTCGGGAAGCTACCGGGAAGCCATCCGACGTGTGCCCCAGGTCTTCTTCGAGGTTATCTGTCGGCTCAAGCCGATGGAGGAAGAGCTAGTAAGCCCCGAGGAGGTGGATGCCTTCAAGTTGGCGGGTGGGCTCAACAATGACTGGGAGTGTACGGCTGCAGTGACGGCGGCGTTCGCCGCGAGTTTACCTGAGCCCTTGCCCCCGCACCCCGATTCAGGGGGGATGGCCTCGTACTTGGAGATCTTAGGCGAGTGGGGGCCCCTCCAGGGTGTGGGCGTTGAGGAGCTCGCCCGCCGTGCGGACCTCATGGGCCTGGCCGAGCAGGTGTCTGAGGACGCTGGTGGGCTTGCCTCTGCCCTAGCCGCCGCCGCCCTCTCCGAGGAGCTCTTTCCCGTCGCATTTGGATCCCTGACCGAGGGAAACGTCATCATGCGGCTCTTCCAAGAGATGTATCTGGGCCCGGAGCTTTTTGAGACTACATACGGCGAGGCGCCTCTGGTCCTTAAGGAACCGGGGCTCATCGAGCGCGAGGAGCTCCTCATCGACCGCTCCGTTCTGGAGCGTCTGGCTTCACAAGTGCCTCTCGGTATCGCGACAGGACGTCCCCGTGCCGAGGCCGCCCACGCTCTTAGTAGGCACGAAATCGCTGATTACTTCTCCACGGTTGTGGACGACGAGGACGTGCTCCAGGCCGAGGCGGCCGAGCGCGACAAGGGGGGCGAGCCTGAGCGGTTGAGCAAGCCCCATCCCTGGAGCCTCCTGGAGGCGGTCCGGCGAATCGCTGAGGGGCGGCCGGTCAGGGCTGCCTACGTTGGCGATACCCCCGACGACCTCCTGGCGGCAAGGGCGGCCGATGCTACAGTTCCATTCCTCGCTATCGGGACGGCCCAAACGCTAGAGGAGTACAAATGGGCCTCGGCCGTTTTCCGGAATGTCGGGGTCGACATCATCCTGGGCCATCCTGACGGTCTGCAATACCTCGACATCTTCGGCGGGGCCGTATCGAAAGCGGAGGGTTCCGACTAAGGAGTAGAATACGAATGCGTTTCACCAAAATGCACGGCTTAGGGAACGATTACATCTTCATTGACGGCCTCAACGAGCGGGTGGCAAATCCCGCGAGACTGGCCCGCCGGATGAGCGATCGACACTTTGGGGTAGGCGGCGACGGGCTCATTCTCATTCTGCCCTCGAAGCGGGCCGACCTTAGGATGAGGATGTTCAACGCAGACGGCTCGGAGGCCGAAATGTGCGGAAACGGCATCAGGTGCCTCGCCAAATACGCCTATGAGCACGGTCTGGCCCGCGAGAGAGTTATTACGGTGGAGAGCAAAGCCGGCGTCCACGCCCTCGAAAATACCGTCATAAACGGAAAATGGCGGAAAGTGAGGGTCGATATGGGTAGCCCGGGGCTGGATCGGCGTCAGATTCCCATGCGGGGCCGGGCCGGGCGAGTCGTGGGGGAGCCGTTGGCCGTCGATGGCGTAACGTATGAAATTACAGCGCTTTCCATGGGCAATCCACATTGCGTCATCTTCGTAGACGAGGTGGATGAGTTCCCGGTGGCCGAAGTCGGGCCGAAGATCGAGAGCCACCGTCGCTTCCCGCAGCGGACCAATACCGAGTTCGTCCAGGTCCTCTCCCGGGGCGAAGTCTCAATGCGCACATGGGAACGGGGAGCCGGTGAGACGCTTGCCTGCGGCACGGGGGCGAGCGCCGTCTGCGTGGCCGGGGCATTGACGGGAAAGACCGAGCGGGCCGTCAACGTAAACCTACTTGGAGGTTACCTGGAGCTTGAGTGGGCAGAGGACGACCACGTCTACATGACGGGGCCCGCAGAGGAGGTCTTCACGGGGGAGTGGCCCACCGGGGGCCGACGTTCGCGCCGGCGAGGCGATAAGTGAGAGCCCCTCTATGGGCTAACATTTTTTGGTAATTTGAGCCTATCGGTTTTTTTTATTCGCCATTTTTACCTTATTCGTACTCCATCCCTTGACATTCTTCAGCAAATGCTCTATTAATTTGAATTGCATTTTCTGACTATCATCTTTGATTGTACGACATTTACTCCATGGGGTATTTGCTCATGGACCGAATCGATCGCCAGATTCTCGAGATTCTCCAGCAAGATGGGCGCCGGACGAACCTCGACATTGCACAATCGGTCGGTCTATCCGCTCCATCCGTCTCCGAAAGAATTAAAAAGCTTACCCAGAAGGGGTACATCAAGCGCTACGTGGCGCTCCTAGACCCCAAATTGGTCCATAGGGATACCACAGCCTTTATTAGTGTGATGATTTCCCAGCCCACTTACGCCCAGAGATTCATTGAGGCGATCGAGGGCCTGGCCGAGGTCCTGGAATGCCACCACATCACCGGGGAGTACTCTTACCTCCTTAAAGTCCGAACTTGCGACACCGACTCGCTCGGCGAGGTCATCTCCAACCATATTCGCTCCATCGAAGGGGTCACGGGCACCCGGACCTATGTCGTCTTGGGAACGGTCAAGGAGGAGACGGCCCTCGACTTAAGCGGTGTAGGACCTGGGGTCGATTAGCGGAGGTGACAAGAGGCGGCGGCAGGGCGAGAAGGGCTGAGCTCTGGGTCACACCGCCTCGGGCCCGCACTCCCATTGCCTCCGAGGTCTGACACCAACCGGTAGGCCGCATTTTCATAATCATCCCCTCCACTAAGCTGTGATTGGTACGATTTTTCCGCTTTTCATAATTTAGACGAACTTTTTTCATTTCTTCCCTTGACATATAAATAGGGACCCTCTAGAATGGGAAACGGTTTCAATTGAAAACGTTGAAACCATCTATAGTAATCGTGGTATTCATATATAATACAAAACATTGTAGCATATAACTCAATGGAGAATATTAAATATTGTCGGCCCTGATTAGCGTAGACATCGACCTGGGCAAGCTCTCCCAGGAACAAGGCGCCTCTAACAATCTTGTAACCCGGCAGACGGGTCGTTCGGTGCGGGAGATGATTGAGGAGCGCCTGCGAAGCCTGGGGCCACGCACGATGGTGACCCTCGACTTCTCAGCGGTGGGTATCATTGACTATTCCTGTGCAGATGAGGTCGTCGCCAAGCTCATCACTCGACTCCAGGGCCAGGAATACGGTGAGAAGTTCCTTCGCCTGCAGGGCTTGGATCTCACCAAGCGGGAGAACATCGAAGTCGCTCTTGAGCGCAAAAGGCTATGTATCGTGGAGGTTTTCGACGGCGGGAAGCTGGGGCTCGTAGGCGTTCTTCAGCCCTATCTGCTGGAGACGCTCCGGAATCTCCATGAACGTGGTTCTTTGACGGCCCGCCACCTGGCGACCCTTGAGGGGATCGAGCTTACTACGGCCTCCACTCGGCTTTTCAACGGCTACAAGCTGCGTATTATGGCCCGCCGGGAGGCTCATCTCGAGGAAGGAGGCCGGCAGTTCGTTTACGAGCCGCTGGCCTGATTGTGGGGGAGACGCCAGCGCTTCAAGGAATCTACGAAAAAATAGGTGGTAAGATTTTGAAAATACTTATAGTTAGCGACAGGCTATCCGATGAGCAGATGTTCCTCTAGGCGGGGGCCAGCTTGCGGCTCGCTGGTTTACATTGCCTCCGGCAGTCGCTGGATTATCTCGCATGAAGCAATTGTCTAGCTCCTTTTACCAGGGGGAGACTCTCAAGGTGGCCGAGGGGCTCTTGGGGTCGGTTCTCGTCCATGAGACGGAGGAGGGGAGGGTGTCCGGACGCATCGTTGAGTGCGAGGCCTATATAGGCGAGGACGATCCCGCCTGCCACGCCTCCCGTGGCCGGACGGCCAGAAACGGAATCATGTACGGCCCGCCCGGGCTTGCCTACGTCTACTTCACCTACGGAATGCACTACCTTCTAAATGCCGTAACCGAGCCAGAGGGTTTTCCGGCGGCGGTTCTCATTCGGGCGGTCGAGCCCCTGGAGGGCCTGGAGCTCATGGCGGCCCGCCGCGGCAGCGCAAAAAACGTCCGTCTGCTGACCAGCGGCCCGGCCCGCCTCACTCAGGCATTCGGCATCACCAAGGCTCAAAACGGCTCCGACCTCGCGGCGGGGCCTATTTACATCTACCAGGATCGCCCCCCAACGGAGGCTGAGGTCGTATGGACGGGCCGCATCGGCATCCGCCACGCCACGGAGAGGCCCTGGCGGTGCTATCTGGCGGAGAGCCCATATGTGTCCAAGCGGTAAGGAAATGAACGTGGCTGAAGAGACCGCTCCTGTCAGCCCCGCCGAGGAGCGCACCCTCGCCGATCTCAACGACGCCCAACTCCAAGCGGTGACGCACGGCGAGGGCCCGCTGCTCATCATCGCCGGGGCCGGGACGGGCAAAACCCGCGTCATCACGCACCGAATCGCCCACCTCATCGCCACCAAGCGGGCCCGGCCAGAGGAGATTTTGGCCCTTACCTTCACAGAGAAGGCCGCCGCCGAGATGGAGGAGCGGGTCGATGTTCTGCTGCCGTACGGCTTCACCAACGTCTCGATTTCGACCTTCCATGCCTTTGGGGACCGGCTGCTCCGAGAACACGCCCTGGAGCTCGGCCTACCCCCCGACGTCCGCCTGATGACGCAGGCCGAGCAGGTCATCTTCCTCAAAGAACGCCTCTTTAGGCTTCCTCTGGATTACTTTCGGCCGCTGGGGGACCCCACCCGTTACCTCCAGGCCCTGGTGACCTTATTCAGCCGATGCCGCGACGAAGACGTCTCGCCCGATGAATACCTCGAATACGCTGAGGGCCTTCGCGGGCAAAGCGCCGCAAATCCCGAAGACGAGGCCCTCGCCGAGTCGGCCCGGCGCGAGGACGAGCTCTCCCGCACCTACGCCGCCTATTACGAGCTCAAGGCCGAGGCCGGGTGCATAGACTTCGGCGACCAGGTGGCCCTCCCCCTGGCACTTCTTCGGACGCACCCGACGGCGCTCCAGGCCTATCAAGAGCGCTTCCGCTACATCCTGGTAGATGAGTTTCAGGATACAAACTACGGCCAGTTCGAGCTTGTGAAGCTTCTGGCGGCGGGCCACCGCAACGTGACCGTCGTTGGCGACGACGACCAGTCCATCTACAAGTTTCGCGGGGCGGCCATCAGCAACATCCTAGGCTTCATGGACCACTACCCCGAGGCCACGACCGTCGTCCTCGCCGAAAACTATCGTTCCTACGAGCCGATCCTCGACGGGGCCTACCGTCTCATCCGCCACAACGACCCCGACCGGCTGGAGGTCAGGCAGGGGGTGGACAAACGCATCGTCGCCGGCCGGGGCGGTGGGGCGGCTATCCGTCACCACAACTTCGACACCCTCTCGTCCGAAAGCGACTTCGTAGCCCGCACCATTGATGAGGCTGTTGAGGGGGGTGAGCTTAGCTACAGGGACTTCGCTATCCTCGTCCGCTCCAATAACAACGCCGACCCCTTCATACGAGCCTTAAACGCAAGGGCCATCCCGCACCGGTTTAGCGGCACCCGGGGCCTCTATGGACGCCCGGAGGTGCGGATGGCCATCAATTTCCTTCGCGCCGTGGCCGACGTGACCGACTCCATGGCCCTCTATTATCTGGCGAGCTCCGAGGCTTACAGCCTCTCAGCCGTAGACCTTTCCAGGTGCATGAACTATGCGAAGCGGATCAACCGGCCTCTCCATACCATCTTAGAGCGGCTGGAGGCGGAGCCTAATCTGGAGGAGGTCTCGCATGAGAGCAGGGCCACGATCGCGGAACTCCTCAAAGACCTCTCGGGCTACGTAGAGCTCGCTCTAAGGCGGTCTCCGGGCGAGGTCCTTTACGCTTTTCTCCAAGAGAGCGGCTGGATACGTCGCTTGGCCCGCCGCGCCTCCGCCTCAGCCGAGGAGGAGCTCGGCAACCTGGCTCGCTTCTTCAACATCGTACGTAGCGCCGAAGGGGTTCTCAGGGAAAACCGGGTGCCCCAGTTCGTCAAACACCTGGACCTTCTGATGGAAGCGGGCGATGACCCCGCAACAGCCGAGGCCGACTCTGACGCCGACGCCGTCAACGTCCTGACCGTCCATCGGGCCAAGGGCTTGGAGTTTCCCGTCGTTTTTTTGGTGAGCCTCGTAGAAGGGCGTTTTCCATGGTCCCGGCGCTCGGAGGCCATCCCGCTGCCCGACGCCCTGGTGAAAGACCTCCTGCCCGAGGGGGATTTTCATATTCAAGAGGAGCGCCGCCTCTTCTACGTGGGAATGACGAGGGCCAGGGACGAGCTACATTTGACCAGCGCCGAGGACTACGGGGGGGTGCGCCGCAGGAAGGTGAGCCGTTTCGTTCTCGAAGCCCTCGACCTTGCGCGCGACACGGTCGCCGTCACCCGGGTTGATCCCTTGGAGGCCATTCAACAGCACGCGCCCGGTGAGACGGCAGAGCCGGTGGCCCTGAGCCCGATTCCCGATGATGAGGTCATCAAGCTGAGCTTCAGGCAGATCGACGATTACCTTACATGTCCGCTTAAGTACAAGTACGTCAATATCTTACGGGTGCCTATCTTGCGGCACCATGCGGTCGCCTACGGTACGGCAATCCACGCTGGCGTGGCCGAATACAACCGCCGCAAAGCGGCGGGGCGCCCTGTGGAGCCGGACGACCTCATCAGGGCCTTCGAGGGAGCGTGGTCGAGCGAGGGGTTCTTGACCCTGGAGCACGAAGAGCTCCGTCTGGACGAGGGCCGCCGGACTCTCCAGCGCTTCTTCGCCGACGAGGAGGCTAGGGGCAGGAGGCCGACCTTAGTTGAAAAGGAGTTCAGCTTCATGCTTGGGACCACACGTGTCGTCGGCCGCTGGGATCGGGTGGACGAGACCCCCGAAGAGGCGGTCATCATTGATTTTAAGTCCTCCCAGGTCCGTGAGCAGACTAAGGCAGACAAGCAGGCGGCTAAGAGCCTCCAGCTCTCCATCTACGCTATGGCTTATCGCTCCGCCTTCGGTCGATTGTCCGATGCCGTGGAGTTCCACTTTTTAGAGAGCGGCCTGGTGGGCCGAGCGGTGAAGACCGACGAGGAGCTTGCCGCGGTAGAGGAGCAAATTGACGAGGCTGCCCGGGGCATTCGGGCCCGCCGTTACGAGGCCACACCCACATTCCAGGCATGCCGCTTCTGCGCCTACAACGAGGTCTGCCCCTATACGGCCACGGCCTCAACGTGAGGGGATAGAAAGATGGGCCGACCCATAACCCTGCTCCACACGGCGGATGTCCACCTGGGGGCGTCCTTCCCCTACCTGGGGCCCAGGGGCAAAGACCACCGGCGCCAGGTTTCGGAGACCTTTAAGCGAATGGCGGAGGAGGCGCTGTCGCGCCGGGTGGATCTCTTTCTTGTGGCGGGAGACCTCTTCGACTCGGCGGCCCCGTCTAAGGGCAGCGTGGAGCTAGCCCTGGCGGAGCTTAGACGTCTGGGAGAGGCGGGGATTACCGTAGCCCTGGCCCCCGGAACTCACGACCACGATGGGCCCGACTCGATTTGGCGGCTTGTGCCCTTTGAAGAGAAAGTCCCGGGGCTCCAGCTCCTCATCGGTGAGGAAGTGGTGGAGCGGATGATTCCCGCTTTAGGGCTGACCCTCATTGCCCGGCCCAACACGACCAACGCCTCGCCGGAGAGTCCTATGAGAGGGGTGAATGGTAAGGGGCGAGAGGGGCTCGTCGTCGGCGTGGCCCACGGCTCGGTGGCGCTTGGCGACCTGCTTGGGGAGGGCGACTTCCCAATCGCACCGGGGGAGATTGCCTCGAGCGGCCTCAACTACCTGGCGTTGGGCCACTGGCATAAACCGGCCGACTACTCCCGGGGCGGGGTAACCGCCTGGTATTGCGGCTCCCCGGAGGTGCTGTATCCCAAAGATGCCGGGGCCGGTCGGGTGCTCCTGGTCACCATCAATGAGCAAGAGACTGTCGTCGAGTCCCTAGAAGTGGGCCGGTGTCGGACCGAAAACCTCACCCTGTCGATTGAGGAGCATCCCGAGGCTTCAACTCTTGAGGCGGCCATTCGCAGCCTGGCCGACCCGGACAGCATGCTCGACGTCAGGCTCATTGGTCTGAAACCCCTCGATTGCTCCTGGACGACCCACACGCTCGAAGAGATGGAGGAGGTCCTTGCGCCCCATTTCTACTTTTTGCGCATAACGGATGGCGCGCATTCTCGCCTTGAGGCGGAGGCGCTCGACCGCCATCCTGAGGCCACGGTGGCCGGCCGATTCGTCCGGTTCATGGCAAAGCGCCTCGGCTCAGCCAAAGGCGATGATGAGCGGCGTGTCGTGGAGGAGGCGTTACAGGTAGGCCTGGCCTTGCTCGATGGGCGAGAGGGGGTACTGGAGTGATTCTGGAGCGGCTGGAGCTGGAGAGGGTGCGGCGCTTCTCCCCACGCTTTGCCTGCAACTTCGGGCCGGGGCTCAACGCCGTCGTGGGCCCAAACGAGTCGGGCAAATCCACCATCTTTAAATCCTTGGAGGCAGCCCTATTCTGGGACCCAAAGAGTTCGCGGGAGGAGGTCCGTTCGCTTTACGCCTGGGGCGACGAGAGGCCCTTCGCCATCCGACTCCATTTCCGCTCAGGCGATCTCAACTATCGGCTCTGGAAGGATTTCCACAGCAAGGAGATCCTCCTCGAAGAGCAGCCGACGGGAAAGGTATGGCGGGATGCCAAGTCGGCCCTCGGCCAAATCGAGGATCTCCTCGGCATGAAGACCCCAGAGGTCTTCGCCGCATCGGCCGCTGTGGCCCAGGGCCAGCTCGTCCTGCCGGAGCGAGGAAAGGGTCGAAAGGCCCTGGAGGAGGCATTGGCTAATGCGATGACCGGCGGAGGAGAAGGAGGCGGCGCAGAACGGGCCATCGAGCTCCTCGACAAGAATATTCAGAACTTAACTATAGGCCTGAAGGATAAGGCCTATAAGACCCCCGGCCCGATTAAGGCGGCCGAGGAGCGGCTGGCAAGCCTCCAGGGGCGATACAGAGAGGTGGCTTTGATCTACGCCCAGAGGGTTTCGGACCAAAGAGCCCTGAAGGCCGCCGAACGGGAGCTCTTGGAGGTTGCAGGCGCCCTCGATGCGAAGCAGTCCCTGCTGGCCGTTGAGACCGAACGTCGGAAGCTCCAGGACTCTCTTAATGAGCACAAAGAGCGGTATTCTGAAATCGAAAGGCGGCATTGGGCTTTTGAGAAAAACGCCCAGGGAGTCCGGGAGGCCGATAAGGCCCTCGAGGGGCTCGGCTCGGCTGCCCTTCTTGAGGCCGGAGGCCTCACGGCGCTACGGGGGGCGCTGGAACGTCGCGACATCCTTACCACCTCGCTTAAAGAGGCCCGGAAAGCCCTCAAGGATACGCCCGTTCCGAGCCTCTGGGGCCAGGCGCTTTTGGGAGTTTTAGGCATCGCTGCTCTGCTGGCTCCGAGCATGGTGAGCCCTTGGCTGAAACTAGGGGCAACGGTTCTGGGGGCCGTTGCCCTGGCCGTCGCCACCTGGCTCTGGTACCGCAGAGCAGTGGCAAGGCGGGTGCTAGGTGACCGTCGGGCTGAGGCGACCAGGCGAGAGGCGGAGCTGGAGGAGGTGGAAGAGAGGCTCGGCGAGCTCTCGCACCGGGCGGGAGTGACCTCGCCCGAAGAGACTCTCCGCCGGGCCGAGAAGGCGGCCCGCATCAGGGATGAGCGGGAGAGACTTCTCAGCGAACGCGAAGGTTTGCTCGGAGGACGGTCTGCGGAGGCCCTAGGGGCGGAGCGGAGTGAGCTTCTACGGAAGATGGCCGTTTTAGAGGAGCGATTGAGTGAGGAGCGCTTCGGCGGGCCGGCCCTCGATCCGGAAAAATTTGCGGAAATTGGGATGGAATCTGAGAAACTCGCTGTCAGTCGGGACAAGCTCACGAAGCAGGTTGACCGCCTGATGACGATACTCGAGATCTCATTCGATCAGTCCGAAGGCCTGGCCGAGTTGGAGGAGGCCATTGATGCGGCCGAACGCGAGTTCAATCGTCACCGAAGGAGCCTTCAGGTGCGAGAGTTGGCCAAAACCGCCCTGGAGGAGTCTCGCCAGGCGGCGATAGGGCCAGCCGCGAAACGGTTTCAGGAGATTCTCGGCCGTTATGTGTCCAAAATGAGCGTGGGGAGATATACGGAGGTCAGGTTGGGGACGACCCTGTCGGCCCTCGAAGTGCTGGGTCCCGAGCGGGAGGATTTCGTGAGGTCCCAGGAGCTTAGTTTCGGCGCGGCCGAGCAGCTTCTCTTGGCTGCCCGCCTGACGCTGACGGAGCTATTGGCGGGCAATAAGCGGACACCGCTGCTGCTCGATGAGCCGTTCGGCTCCTTTGATGAAAGGCGCCTCGGGGCTACCATGAAGCTGCTCTCCTCCATCGCCCAGCAGCGCCAGGTCATTCTTTTCACTCACCACGAGGCGGTCGCGTCGGTCTGCGACCACGTGGTGGTTCTCCCTCCCCCAAGCGGGTCATCCTAGGGCCGGAGGACGAAAAAACCAGTTGACAGATCCCGGAGGAGGAGATACATTTATGAGAAGAAAAGAGCTTCTCATCCCTGCCTCGCCTGGAACGCCGACGCCAGCCCTAATCCCTGAGGGGGACCCGCCGTCCATGGACCGTCACCCCTTTATCATATCTTCCGAGCGAAGCGCCTTCATTATCATCGATTTTCAGGCGAACCTCATCAAAGCCATGGACCAACAGCTTCTCAAGGAGCGCCTGGTCAACGTCCATAAGCTCATCGCCTTGGCCAAGACTTTCAACGTACCGATCCTCGTCACCGAGCAGTACCCTCAGGGGCTCGGCCCAACCGAGGAGACCGTCTCAGAGGCATTGCCCGTCTACGAGCCCTTGGTCAAGGATACCTTCTCGGCGGGGATAGACGCTCCCACGCTGGAGGCGATCTCACAGACCGGCGCCACCGACCTCGTGGTCCTTGGAGCGGAGGCCCATGTCTGCGTGCTCCAGACGGCCCTCGATCTGATTCATCGAGGTTACGTCTGCCATGTGGTGGAGGATGCCGTAATCTCCCGGCGAGAGGAGGACTGTAAAGCCGGCATCGCTCTGGCCCGGCAAGCCGGGGCTCTAATCAAGTCCACCGAGATGGTTTGTTTCGAAATGTTGGAGCGGGTCGGCACGGATGATTTCAAGACTATGCTCCGTTGGATAAAGTAGGTGAAAAATTACGCTTAAGTGGAAATTCCCGGAAAACTGCTCTATAGCCAGGAACACACATGGGCACGGGATCGAAATGGAAAGTGTTTCGTTGGGATTACAGCCTACGCTCAAGACCAGCTCGGAGAGATTATCTATGTTGAGCTTCCCGCGCTCGGCGATAATGTCGAGGAAGGGAATTCGTTTGGGGTGGTTGAATCGCTCAAGGCGGTCAACGACCTACACGCGCCAATCTCGGGCGAGGTTCTGGAAGTCAATGGGGCTCTGGAGGATGGGCCGGAGCTCGTTAACAGCGACCCCTACGGCGGGGGCTGGATGATAGCGGTTGCTATCGCCGATGACGCCGAATTGAAAAACCTGATGACGGCTGAGCAGTACAAGAGCCTTATCGAAGAGGAGTAACCGCGCTTACAAACCGGTGCGCCTTTTTCCTGGAAACCTTTCCGGCGGTAACCGTGCGGATCTTCACTAACAACCCTCTTGTCCTCCAACACTACCCCGAGGCCCGCCTGCTCGAGGGACCGCCCATGAACGTCTTGGAGGTCGTCAGGGACGCCGTCCATAAGGGGCACCGCTTTCTTCTCCACCCAAAGCTCGGAAACCTTAGGCCGAGTCAGGCCTTTTTCCGCTCCTTCGTCCTCAGCGCTCGCCCTGGTGGCGACGGAGAACCCACCTCCATTACGATGCTCGAGAACGCTCTGGAGGCGCTCCGGGGTTTCGGACCC
This sequence comes from Nitrospinota bacterium, assembly GCA_022562795.1. Lineage (GTDB taxonomy): Bacteria > JADFOP01 > JADFOP01 > JADFOP01 > JADFOP01 > JADFOP01. The sequence continues at coordinate 14,277 of JADFOP010000007.1, read as the reverse complement.
CCGCCGTCCCCGCCTGAGCGGGTGACGGCAGGCCTTCAGGCAATAGATTTCGAGCTCCTTTCAACAGGCATTCGACGCCTCCACCCTTCTCATTCCACTTCAAATGGGAGAGACAATCCATGCGCTTAGAGGTAGGAAAGGTTTACATCCGAGATGTCCAGTTTGGTGACAACACTCAGGTGATCGGCGGGACGCTCATCATCGACCGGGAAGAGCTCTGCCGCCAGGCTCAAGGGGACGACAACCGCATCCTCGGCGTCGGAGTCGAGCTCGCCCACCCGGGGGAGTCCACCCGCATCATGCCGGTTAAAGATGTAATCGAACCCAGGGTGAAGGTGGACGGACCCGGAGGGGTCTTCCCGGGCTTCGTCTCGGGGGTTCAGACCGTAGGAAGCGGCAGGACCCTGGCCCTAAAGGGTTGCGCTGTTGTCACTGTAAGTCAAATCATCGCCTTCCAGGAAGGCATCATCGACATGGAGGGCCCTGGGGCGGAACTCTCCTCTTTCTCGAAACTCCACAACATCGTCCTGCTGTTCGATTTCAAGGACGATATCGCGCCCAGCGAAAAAGAGACGGCCGTTCGGCTGGCGGGCCTCAGGGCGGCGGCTTACCTGGGCGAGGCCGCGCGCGAAGTTTCTCCAGACGAGGTGGCCGGCTACGAAGCGCCTGCTTTGTCTGAGGCCCTGACGGCTTTTCCTGGGCTCCCAAAGGTCGCCTTCGTCTACATGCTCCAGAGCCAGGGGCTCCTTCACGATACCTACGTATACGGCGTCGATGCGAAGACCATTTTGCCGAGCATAATAAGCCCGACGGAGGCCATGGACGGAGCCATAGTCAGCGGCAACTGCGTGTCGGCCTGTGACAAGAATACGACCTATCACCACCTGAACAACCCGGTCATCGAGGAGCTCTACGAGCGCCATGGCGAGGAGCTCAACTTTGTGGGCGTGATCATAACCAACGAGAACGTCACCCTCGCCGATAAGGAGCGCTCCAGCGACTATGCGGCCAAGCTCGTTGGGATGCTCGGCGTCGACGGCGCCATCATCTCTGAAGAGGGCTTTGGCAACCCCGACACCGACCTCATTATGATTTGCAATAAGGTTGAGCAGCGGGGCATCAGGACGGTCTTGATGACCGATGAGTTCGCTGGCCGCGACGGCGCCTCTCAGAGCCTTGTCGATGCCAGCAAACTGGCCGATGCGGTGGTCTCGTCCGGAAACGCAAATGCGACGATCACCCTGCCTCCCATGAAGCGGATAATCGGGCATATAGAGAGCGCAGACGTTTTGGCTGGCGGATATGCAGGTTGCTTGGCGGATGACGGCTCAATCACGGTGGAGCTGCAGGCCATCGTGGGGGCTACAAACATCTTGGGATACGAACGGCTCTCGGCGATCGGCATGTGATGGAGAGAGCTTGCAGATGAAAGGAGGGTCCATGTTCAACGAGAGAAAGGTCATCGTCATCGGTGATCGAGATGGCATACCGGCGCCCGCCATCGAGGCGTGTGTTAAAGGCGCCGGCGCCGAGGTGGTTTTCTCAGCCACCGAGTGTTTCGTCTGAACGGCTGCTGGGACGATGGACCTAGAGAACCAGGCCCGGATCAAGGAGATCGCTGAGCAGCATGGAGCTGACAAGCTGGTCGTCATCCTTGGCGGGGCGGATGGTGGGGCCGTGGCCGTCAACGCCGAGACGGTGACGGCGGGCGACCCTACCTATGTGGGTCCATTGGCTGGAGCTCAGTTGGGGCTCCGCGTCTATCACGTCCTGGAGCCTGAGTTTAAGGCTGCCGTGGATTCTTCCATCTACGAGGAGCAGATCGCCATGATGGAGATGGTGCTCCCCGTAGAGGAGATCGGAGAGACGGTGAGCCGAATCCGGGGAGATTTAACCAAGCACTGAGAACAGAGGGGAGGATGTAGAATGAGCGGGAGCACGAAAATACGGGTCGTGCACTACCTCAATCAGTTCTTCGGACAACTGGGCGGCGAGGAGCAGGCGGGGGTCGGTTTCACTACCAGGGATGGTTTTGTAGGCCCCGGCCTCGCCTTCCAGGAGGCCTTCGGAGAGGCCGCCGAGATCGTCGGGACCGTTATCTGCGGCGACGACTACTTTGCGGCCAATGCCTGCGCCGCCCAGGAAGAGGCGAGGGGGTTGATTGAGGCCTTTCGCCCCGACCTCCTCATCGCCGGGCCCGCCTTCAACGCGGGCCGATATGGGGTGGCCTGCGGGGCCGTCTGCGAGCTGGCTGTGGAATCGTTGGGCCTGCCGGCGGTGACGGGGATGTACGAGGAGAACCCCGGGGAGGAGCTCTACCGCAAGAGCGCTTATATCGTTCCGACGGAGGACTCCGCCGCCGGCATGCGCGAGGCGGTGGCGACGATGACGCGCCTGGGGCTCAAGCTCGCCCGTGGGGAGTCGCTCGGAAGCCCCGAAGAAGAGGGTTATCTGCCCCGTGGATTGAGAGTCAACATCCAGCGAAGCGAGCGGGGGGCGAGGCGTGCGGTCGATATGCTGCTGGCGAAGATGCGGGGAGAACCGTTCGTCACCGAGTACCCGATGCCTGTGTTCGATCGAATTGATCCTCCACCGGCCATCACCGATCTTTCAACAATCAAGCTGGCGCTGGTCACATCCGGAGGCATCGTCCCTCATGGCAACCCCGACCGTATTGAGGCTTCCAACGCCACGAAGTTCGGTCGATACAGCCTAGATGGGGTGAACGACCTAACGGGCGAGAGCCACCAGACGGTGCACGGGGGGTACGATAACCGGTACGCCAACGAAGACCCGGACCGAGTCCTTCCGATAGATACCATTCGTCAGCTCCAGGATGAGGGCATCATCGGGGATATCCATCCTTTCTACTACTCCACTGTGGGCAACGGCACGGCGGTCAAAAATGCCAAAGGTTTCGGCGAGGAAATCGCCAAGGAGCTAGAGGAGGGCGAAGTCGACGCAGTCCTCCTCGTCTCCACGTGAGGAACCTGCGCTCGTTGCGGGGCAACGATAGTCAAAGAGATTGAAAGGATTGGGATTCCAGTAGCTCACATCGTCTCCATTGTTCCCATATCCAAGACTGTGGGGGCCAACCGAATCATCCCGGCCATCGCGATCCCTCACCCCTTGGGCGACCCTACCTTGTCACTGGAGGATGAGCGGGCCCTCCGTCGCCGCCTCGTGGAGACGGCCCTAAGGGCGCTCGAGACGCCCATCGAGGTCCAAACGGTCTTCGAGATGGGTGGTGAATTGGTGAGCCAGACAGCCTGAGATACGATGAGGTTGGGGCCCGTAAGGGTACAGAGGAGCTCTCCATGACATTCCCCGTTCTCCGTGGAACAGCTTACAGCCTTATCCACGCCCCCTCTGTTCTCAGAGACCACGGATCGACCCAGACAGTGGAGAGGCGCCTCGATCCGGACAGCGCCTACCTCCGGGATTTGGAAAAGTCCCTTAGGACCTACGAAGAGGTCCTCGCCTATCCGCCGAACCAGACCTACATCGGGAACCTCACCCCAGAGGAGCTCGGCGAGGGGCAAAAGCCGTGGCTTGAGAACCCTATCTCCAAGGCCCCCCGGACGGGCAAATACGGGGAGATTTGGCCAGAGGCGAAGCTCTTGGCCTGGATGAAGATTGTCGATACCTTCGATCTCGTTCTGCTCACCCGGGCCTTCACCGCCGATGTCGGGGATGCTTTGAAGTCCCATCCTATGGCTGGCAGTGAGGATCTGGAGCGGCTCGGCGAGGGTGAGGAGCCTGAGGCCGTGGCCGCCCTGGTGGAAGAGGGCAGGGCCGAGGCCCTCCGGCAGGGGGGAAAGCTCGTGGGCTGCGTCAAGAGGGCTCACGAGTTCGACCCGAACCTCACCGCCCACGTGATTTTGGAGAACCTCGTTGCGAAGGCCTCGGCGGTCATGGTGCTCCGTCAACTCTTTGTGAACGCCGGGGTGGAGCCCGCCAGCGTGGAATACCTAATCGAGTGCTCCGAGGAGGCCTGCGGCGACATGAACCAGCGAGGCGGGGGGAACTTCGCCAAGGCAATAGGAGAGTTCGCAGGATGCGTTAACGCCACGGGCTCGGACCTGCGCAATTTCTGCGCCGCCCCGGTCCATTCGGTTGTGGTGGCGGCGAGCCTCGTCAAGGCCGGAGTCTTCTCTTCGGTGGCCGTGGTCGGCGGCGGGAGCGTGGCCAAGCTGGGCATGAACGGCAAGGACCACGTCAAGAAGGGGTTGCCCGTGCTCGAAGATGTGCTAGGCGCCTTCGCGGTTCTGGTTTCGGCCGACGATGGAGTGAGCCCGTGGATCCGCACCGATATGGTGGGCCGCCAGACAATCGGGCTTGCCGCCGCGCCCCAGAAGGTCATCGAAGCGATTGTCGCCGAGCCGCTGAGTAGGGCCGGACTTAAAGTGGCCGACGTCGATAAGTTCGCCCCGGAGCTCCAGAACCCGGAGGTCACCGTGCCGGCCGGGGCCGGGGACGTGACCGACAACAACCTAAGGCTAATCGGGGCCTTAGCCGTCATGAGGGGCGAGCTTGCTCGGGAAGACCTCCCCGCCTTCGTCGCGCGCCATGGGTTTCCCGGCTATGCCCCCACGCAGGGCCATATCCCCTCGGGGGTGCCCTATCTCGGGCCGGCCCGCGACCACATCCTGGCTGGTCGCCTCCGAAGGGTTATGGTGATCGGTAAGGGGAGCCTCTTTCTCGGCCGGATGACGAACCTCTTCGACGGGCTCTCGTTCGTCGTGGAGGAGAACGGCGGGCGCCCCGAGCCCGAAGAGCCCCGGCTTGCGAAAGAGGAGGTCCGCCGAATGGTGGCCGAGGCCCTCCGGGAGGTGGCGGAACGATTGGGCGAGGGGGGCGCTCTATGAGTCCCGATGGCCTGAGAAGGATGGTCGGCGAGGTTTTGGCCGAGGTCGCCGATGCGGTAGAGGGGGTGGCTACAACGCCGCTCGTCAGGGTAGGGCTGACCGCTATTGGGAGCGAGCTTGGGCCTGAGGAGGCCATCCGCGGAGCGGAGCTCGCCGCCAGCCGGGACGATGCCCTCGAGGTGGTAGTCATAGGTTCCGAGGGAGGCACGGACCTCCCCACGATTGCCGTCGAGAGCGAGGAGGCCGGCCACGCAGCGTTGGAAGAGGCCCTGGAGGATGGGCGTCTAGACGCCGCCGTGACCCTCCATTACCCCTTTCCAATGGGTGTCGCTACGGTTGGCCGCGTGGTGACGCCTGGTCGCGGCAAGGAGATGCTCGTCGCCTCGTGCACGGGGGCTGCCGACTCCCACCGCGTGGGGGCCATGGTCAAGAACGTCTTGTTGGGCCGGGCTGTGGCTCGGGCTCTTGGATGGGATGACCCGTCGGTGGGGCTCTGCACGGTGGACGGGGCCCGGCAGGTCGAGCGTGCCGTGAGTTCACTGGCCGCCGGTGGGTACCCAATCCGGTTGGCTGAGAGTATCCGGGCCGACGGCGGGCCCCTTCTTAGGGGAAACGATTGCCTCTGGGGGACGGCCGACGTACTCGTCTGCGACACACTTACGGGGAACCTGCTGGTCAAGCTCTTCAGCGCCTTCACCACGGGCGGCTCTTACGAGGCCTTCGGTTTCGGCTACGGCCCGGGTGTAGGAGAGGGGTTTGAGCGGATTATCGGTATTATCTCTAGGGCTTCCGGTGCTGAGGTAATTGCCGGGGCGGTGGCCTTTATCGCCCAGATGGTCCGGGCCCGCTTGCCGGAGCGGGTATTGGAGGAGTTCCAGGCGGCGAAGGCGGCAGGGCTGGAGTCCATCCTTGAGGAGCTCGTAAGACCATCCACGGAGGAAGCCGGCGAACCCGTAGTTCAGCCTAAGCCTAAGGCCGTCTCCGAGTCGATTGGAGGGGTGGACGTCCTAGAGATTGAAGACGCCGTCCGCTGTCTATCGAAGGCCGGCATCTACTCGACAAGCGGCATGGGCTGCTCCGGCGCCGTCATTATGGTCGCCCCTGAGGACGTGACGGCTGCCGTCGGGAAGCTTATCGGCGCGCGACTCCTACCCGATGAGGGGCCGGTCATCTGATAGGGTTTATTTTCGATGCCGAGGAGCGCCCGTTGCGGCTCTCGATTCTACCCGGATTGATTGCCGGCTTTTGCCTTCTCTCACCAATCGTTGAATTCCCATGACAGAAGAATGGCGTCTTTTGATTGACGGGCCCGCCCCGGGCGCCTGGAATATGGCCGTCGATGAGGCCATCTTCCGGGCTGTCGAGGCGAGCCCGGGCCCCCCGACTTTGCGCCTCTACAGGTGGGCGCCCCCCGCCGTCTCCTTGGGCTTCGGTCAGTCATCGGCGTCGAGCGTCAATCCCGATCTGCTGGCCGCGGAGGGGATCGACCTCGTCCGAAGGCCGACGGCCGGAAAGGCGGTCCTGCACGACGACGAGGTCACCTACAGCCTAGCGGCCCGCCATGGGGCCTTCCCCGGCTGGCAGGACCTGCTGGAGGTATATCGGACCGTCACCGAGGCGTTCGCGGTGGGGCTTGGGAAGCTCGGCCTCGCCGCGGCCCTCGTTCCCCGGAAGCCAGGCTCCCTTCGGGCGAGGACACCTGTCTGCTTCGCCGTCCCGGCGAGCTATGAGCTGATGGTGGACGGCCGAAAGGTCCTCGGCAGCGCTCAGCGCAGAAGCCGCCGCGCATTCCTCCAGCACGGCTCCCTCCCGTTGACCCTCGACCTCGCGTTGCTCTACCGCTGCCTGCATCCGGAGGAAAAGGAAGAAGGCCGCGAGGATGCCCTCATCGCCCGGTGGCGCGGGGAGATGGCGGGCCTCGGCGAGGTGGCCGGGCGCAGGCTGGGTTGGGAGAAGGTGGCCTCAGCGCTCGTCCAGGGCGTTGAGGACCATCTGGGTGTGACTCTTAAGGAGGGGAAGCTCAGCCTGGAGGAGAGCGCCCTTGCCGAGTCGCTGGCCGCAGAGAAGTACGCCGACCCCGCCTGGACGCACCGTCGCTGAGCCTGCCTCCCCCTGCATAAGCCTTCCCTTTTCGCTATACTACCCCGACCGCCATTTACGGAGAGGCCATGAAGGAGTTAGAGCGCCTGGGAGACGACGAGCTCCTCGTCGCGGTCGCCCGCCGGCTCGTCGCCGACGGGGCGGAGGGGTGGCTCGTGGGCGGTGCGATCCGCGATACCCTCCGCGGTCGGCCGGGACCGCTGGAGATAGATCTCCTCGTCCCCGACGATCCCTTCGGCTTTGCGCGGAGGGTGGCTGCAGCCCTGGGAGGGAGCTTCGTCGCCCTCGATGAGGACCGCCAAATCGCTAGGGTTGTGGTGGGGGAGGGAGGGGAGCGGCGGGAGATCGATGTAGCGGGCCTCAGAGCCCCTTCGGTGGGCGAGGACCTCGGTCGGCGCGATTTCACCGTTAACGCTCTCGCCGTCTCGCTCAAAGACCTCTTTCAGCCCACGGCCCGCCCCCTCGAGGTTCTCGACCCTACGGGTGGGCTGGATGACCTTCGGGCCCGGCTCGTCAGGGCGCCGGCGCCGGGGGTGCTGGACGACGATCCTCTCAGGCTCCTTCGGGCCGTGCGGTTGGCGGCTGAGCTCGATTTCTCCATTGAGGGGAAAACCCGGGAGGCAATCGCCGAACGAGCCGAGCGCTTGGCCGAAGTGGCCGGGGAGAGGGTCCGGGAGGAGCTCTTCGCCCTTCTTGCGGTCGAGACCGTCTGGCCGTGGATCGAGGAGTTGCACCAGATTGGGCTGCTGGAGGTCCTCGTGCCGGAGCAGCCTTCGATGGTGGGGCTTGAGCAGGGCCGTCACCACACCTCTACCTTGTGGGCCCACTCCCTGGCGACCCTTCGCCATCTGGAGGAGGCTTTCGGGCGCCTGAATAAGGAGCTTCCGGAGGAATCCGAATACCTGGAGGTCCACCTTGCTGAGCCAATGGGGGCGAATATCACCCGTCGGGCCCTGACCAAGTGGGCGGCCCTTTGGCACGACGTCGGCAAGCCGGCCACCCATACGGTGGACCCCGCCGGCGAGGTCCACTTTTTCGGCCACGCGGAGGTCGGAGCGGAGGTCGTCAAAGCCATATCGAGGCGGCTTCGCCTGGGCGGGCGGGCGAAGACCTTCCTAAGCCGGGTGGTGGCCCATCACCTCCGTCCTCTCAATCTGAGCAAGGCCGCCGACGTCACCCGCAGGGCCTGTTATCGCTTCTTCCGCGACCTCGAAGACGCCGCCCCGGCGGTCTGCCTGGTGGCGGTGGCCGACGCCCGAGCCACACGCGAGGGCGGTGAGGCCGCCACCGACGTGGAGGGTGTTGTACGCACGCTTCTCGCCTTCCGCAGGGCCCAGGCGGTCGCTCCAGCCCCGCCGCTGCTATCGGGCAGGGAGCTTATGGCCCACTACGGCCTCTCGGAGGGGCCGGTCGTGGGGCGTATGCTCGCTTCGATCGAGGAGGCCAGGGCGGCGGGAGAGGTCGCTACGAAGGATGAAGCCCTCGCCTACCTCGACGCACACCGCAGCGAGTGGGCCGGGGATGATTAAGTAAAGCGAATCTCCTGGTCTCCTTTCGGTTTTGATCCCAGATATTACTTTTATACTCCCTTAAAATCTGGACCGATTTTTGGGGGTCAGGTCATAAATACTAAGGAACCTGTGCTGGTTTACATCAGAAAATACGAGGGACCATCTCGCCGATAGACTATTTTATGATCCTCCATCAGGCCGTCTTAGTTTCTTCGGCAAGGAGGGCCCAGAGCGGCTCCAGGCTCTCAAAGTTTCCAATCCCGAGCGCGGCTTCGATTAGCTGCGCGCGATGGTCGGCGGAGTAGCAAGGGGTCGTAAGCTCAGTAAATTTCCCCACAATCTCGGCGTCCGTCAAAGGATTGGCCGGGTCCCCTTTGGGGTCGTCCACTCTTAGGGTGAGGCGACGGCCGTCTTGAGTCTCAACGACCACGACGGCGGGCCACCGTTCGGGCCACGCCCGTCCTAGCTCCTCATCCTTTACACATTGGACCTTTGGTATTAGCGCCCGGATGGTCGGGTCGCCGAGAGCCTCATCGCTAAAGTCATCGAGCCCGGCCCGGCGGCGGGCCAGGGCCACTGCGGCCCCGAAGGGCATGCTGAACTGGGCTTCGGTCGTCCGCCGGGGATCGGCTTTACGCTCAGACGGCTCGGCGATAATCATGAAACCCGCCGGGAGGCAGTGGACCGTCACGGCGGCCACCTCTTCGGGGGCCAGGCTGTTTTCCTCCGCCAGGGCGATGAGCCCGTCGATCGCTGGCTGCATGTAGCGGCAGCAAGCGTGGGGCTTGAGGCTCGTATCTAAAACGGCCCAACGCTGACCGAGCTCCTCGACCATGGGGGCGACTTCAGGCTCCACCGCGTAGGCATGGAAAAAGCCCAGCGGGTCCTCGAAGATGGTGGTTGGCGCGCGAAATCCCTCCCGGGCCAGCATTGCCGCTTTAAGTCCGCCCTCGGCTGCCAGGCCAGCATGGAGGTGCTTCGTCCAGGCCCCTTCGGAGAGAAAAGCCATGGAGCCGGCTGCCTGGCTGCCGCATATACCCCAGGCGTGGGCGAGCCCTTCGGACGAGAGTCCTAAGAGCCGCCCCGCCGCGGCGGCGGCCCCGAATTGCCCGCAGGTGGCGGTCGGGTGAAAGCCTCTCGCGTAGTGGGTGGCCGGGTTTACGGCCGCCCCAAGGCGCGTCGCTACCTCGTAGCCCACCACGGCGGCCCCAACGAAGGCTAATGGAGTGGCCTGGGTGAGTTGCGCGGCGGCGAGAGCAGCCGGAAAGATGACCACTCCCGGATGGAGCGAAGATGCGTTGTGGAGGTCGTCGAGCTCCAGGCTGTGAGCCGAGGTGCCGTGAATTAGAGTGGAGGCGAGGGGCTGGGCGTTCCAGCAAGTGGCCGCGAGAGGTTCATCGCCTTCGACCAATCCCAAGGCTTTAAGGGCGCGGAAGAGAGCCTGCGTGCTTGGGCTAAGGGCGCCTCTCGAAGCGACCCCTAAATAGTCGAGCAGGAGGCGGCCCGTCTGGGTGACCACGGAGGGGTCAAGCGAGCCCGCATCGAGGCTTACGCAGAAATCAGCGAGGGTCGCTGTCAGGGGAGGCAAGCTCATGGGTTCCCTTTCTCAAGGCCGGAGAATTGGAGACTACCATTATACGGTTGTTGACCCTGGAGGCCAACTCCTTACAAGATGGGGTCGTCCTGATGGAAGACGGACCTCCCTGCTGCCTACCGATGTGGGGAGCCTCCCCCAGGCCCCAGAATGTCATTGACAGGGTCTTACGTTTTCACTAGAATCCATGCAACGTACGGAGGGAGAGGAGGGATTCATGCCTTAAGCGCTCGTTGTCCTGAATCAGCACATGGACGAGCGACAGGATAATTTGTCCCGCTTTTTTTGCATCCCAAGTTGTCATATGAAAATGACGCTGCTGTGGGGCAGCATTTTCATCGAGAACCACTCCGCAAGCCCCCTATTGGTGCCACCATCGTTGTCGGTATCTCCCCAACCCATAGTCGCCACGGGCTTGTCATCCAGTCCTTGTATTTTTTCATTGAGGGAGAGGGAACCTTGTACCTTAAGTATTGGGGGCTGAAACGCCAACCATTTCAAAATGTTCCCGACACCGAGTACTTTATGGAGACCTCCAAACACCAGGAGGCTCTCATGCGGCTTCTCTACGTCGTAAAGGGGAACAAGGGATCGGCCATGCTCACCGGAGAGGTAGGTTGCGGCAAGACCCTCATGTGCTTCATGCTCCTGGAAGAATTAAAGAAGGAGAAATACGATTCGGTCGTCATCACGAACCCCTGTCTTCCGGCGCTCGATTTCCTCAAACAGATTTACGAGGGCATTGGTGGCGATCCGGTCCCCCAGGGCAAGCGGGAGGTGCTTCAAGCCTTGACGAGGCGCAGCGAGAACAAGCTTCGCGAAGGCCGGGAAATCGTCATACTCATCGATGAGGCCCACCTCATCATGGAGCGCCCGGACGTCTATGAGGAGATTCGAATGCTCCTCAACTACCAGAAGCGGAACCGCTTTCTCTTTAACCTCATCCTCGTAGGACAGCCGGAGCTCCTGAGCAGCATCACCAAAGTTCCTCAGCTTCGCCAGCGTATCGCCATTAAGTTTCACCTCGAGCCGCTCAGCCTCCTCGAGACGCAAAATTACATCCTCCACCGGATGAAAGTCGCTGGCGGGGAGCGCGAGATCTTCTCCCCCTCGGGCATGGAGGAGGCCTATCGCCAAAGCAACGGCGTCCCCCGGCTCATCAATTCTGTCTGCGACCTGAGCTTGCTGATTGCATTCGGGAATAAACGCGAAAGGATCGATAGGGAAGATGTGCGGAACATTCGCGAGCTCATGGTATAGCGCTGGGGGCAATCGCTCGTAGTCGGCCGGAGGCTACTGATGGTCAGCGACAAGGTGGACGATCACAAGGCCGGCTCTGAACCAGACCAGGAGGAGGGCTACTGGTTCTCTACCCGCCTGGCGGCTTCGGTCCGCGGCCAGGCCCTTTCTGATCCGACCGAGAAGGCCGCCTTCCCTGAGACGGGCGAGACGGAAACGCCCCTTGCCGACGCCCTTTCTCGGGAAGAGTATATGCCCGACCTTCCTCCCCCTGATGCCTTGTCAATCTACGAGGAGGCCCGCCGCACCTTGGGTGCGGTCTTCTCCAGCATCCGGGCCGACGAACAGGTGGAGCCGGAAGAGCTGGAGCGGCTCGCGGGCCAAATCGTCTCCAACATCCTGGAAATGCCCCCTGGCTCCTACGACCTACGGTCACCTCAGTTCTCCAACGTTTTGGTCTCTTGCCTTTATGATTCTTTCGGCACGCCGTCCGATCTTGTAGACAACTGCCTCAACGTGGCCGTATTGGGGGTGATGCTTGCCCAGGACCGAGTCGCCTCCGAGGAAGAGCTCGTGAGGCTCTGCCTGGCGGCCATGCTCCACGATGTCGGGATGCTCTTCGTGCCCTCTGAGACGTGGGAGCATGACCGTCCTCTTACGGCGAAGGAGCTGGAGGCGGTCCAGCATCATACGGAGGTCGGGCGGGAACGGGTATCAAAGCTCGGGGGGTCCTTGTCGGAGCTCGCCGACATCGTAGGGCAGGAGCACGAGCGGGCCGACGGTAGCGGATACCCAAGGGGGTTGAAAAGCCCTGAGATAGAAGAGCTTGCGAGAATTATCGGCTTAGCGGATGTCTTCGAGGCTCTTACCCACGGCAGGCCTCATCGGCCGGCTAGAACGCCCCACCAAGCCGTTAGGACAATCCTCACGGAAATGAAGGAGGCCTTCGACGAGCATCTCCTGCGCACATTTCTCAACCGCATAACAATCTATCCTCTTGGAAGCTATGTGGAGCTCAGCAAGGGAGAGGTGGGACGCGTAGTCCAGGTCAATGAGAAAAGTCAGATGCGGCCCGTGCTGGAGGTGTTGCGAGACACCGAGGGCAGTGTTGTTGATCCTCCAACCATTATGGAGCTCCAGGCCCTCCCCCTGATTAGCATTGTGCGGTGCTTGGATGGGCCGCCCGAGCCCCACGAGGGGCAGGTTGCGTCGAATGCTTCTTAGGTGTTAGATTAGCGAATCACCGGGTTTTGGGCCCGACTCCTTCAGGAATATCTGCTTAGAGCTAATAGGAAAGTCTCTCTTGGTCCGGTTCACGGACTGGGGCCCGCTCCAGACTGTTCCACGAGAGGCGATGCTTCACCCAGCGCCGTCAGAATTGCCGCGGGAGGCGAGGCGGGTAGTGTGGCGCAGGGAGGCGTAGGAGAGGCGATGAGGGTCTTGGTGGTTGGAAGCGGAGGCCGGGAGCACGTAACCGTTTGGAAGTTCCTCCAGAGCCCCCAGGTTGACAAACTCTACATCGCCCCCGGTAACGACGGCATCGGGCATCTGGCTGAGAGCGAGCCTCGCCTGGAGAGGGTGCCTGTCCGTGACAATGAGGAGCTCCTGGCCCTGGCGAAGGAGAAGTCCGTTGAGATTACCTTCGTGGGCCCGGAGCGGCCCCTCTCAGAGGGGATCGTAGACCTCTTTACGTCCCACGGCATGGCCATTGTCGGCCCTACAAAGGATGCTTCGCGGCTTGAGTCGAGCAAGGCCTACGCGAAGGACGTGATGTCGGGCCTGGGCATTCCCGTGGCGCCGTACCGCCATTTTACCGAGCCCGAGAAAGCCAAGGCCTACATAGCCCAATGTGGCTACCCGGTCGTTGTCAAGGCCGACGGCCTGGCGGCGGGCAAGGGCTCCATCGTCTGCTCCTCCGAGGAGGAGGCGGAACAGGCCGTCGAGACCTGCATGGTCGAGCGAAAGTTCGGTGAGGCAGGCGACCGCGTGGTGGTGGAGAAGCGTCTCTACGGCCAGGAGCTCTCCTTTTTCTGTTTCACCGACGGGGCCGCCGTCAAACCAATGGCGTGGGCCAGAGATTACAAACCAATCTTCGACAACGACGAAGGCCCCAATACCGGAGGGATGGGGGGCTATTCGCCCAACGACGAGGTTGACCCAAACCTCGTTGAAACCATCATGGGGGAGATCGCCCTGCCGCTCGTCCACGGGTTCAAGGAGCGGCACGGAGTCGTCTACCGGGGCATTCTCTACATCGGCCTTATGCTGGTGGAAGAGGGAGACGGCCTGCAGCCCTATGTGCTGGAGATTAACGTCCGCATGGGGGACCCAGAGGCTCAGGTCATCTATCCTCGGCTTCTTACCGATTTTGTCGATATTTCGCAGGCCATGGTTAACGAGCAGATGGAGGCTCTAGAGTACGAATGGACCGACGATTACTACATCTGCGTTTGCGCCACAAGCGGGCGAACCAAAGGCAAGAAGGGGTGGTATCAGGGCTACCCCCGCCGGTATGCGATCAAGAAGCCCATTGAGGGGCTTGACCGTATATCGGCCGACACCCTCGTCTTCCATTCAGGCACGTGCTGGGATGACGAGAGGAGCCAGTTCCTCACCGACGGGGGGCGAGTGCTCTCCGTGGTCGTCGGAGGCCCTAGCCTGGAGAATGCCTCTCAACGGGTATACCAGGAGATGGAGAAAATTTCATACGAAGGAATTCATTACCGAAAAGATATAAAGCCAATAAAGTAAGGTTCAACCTAAGCTCTCTTGCGAGCCTGTAGTCGGGAAAAAGGTTGACAAGGTTTCGCGTCTTTCTCTATATTAAAATTGTAAGAGCGATGAAATAGGGGCGGGCATAGCTCAGCTGGTAGAGCGTCGGCTTCCCAAGCCGGAGGTCGCGGGTTCGAGACCCGTTGCCCGCTCCATCTTAGAGCCCGGGATTCAATGAGTTCTGGGCTCATTC
>JADFOP010000006.1 GCA_022562795.1 Nitrospinota bacterium | reverse complement strand
TGCTCTATCGCAGAACACGGCCATATGCATACACCTTTGCTGTAATGTTTCACTTAATGAATGCCTATATGTTTCAGCTTGGAATTTTTCCATGGATGATGATATCGGCAACCTTAATATTCTTCCCCCCGAGTTGGCCTCGTCAATTGCTGGCAAGAGTTCAACGAAAGGAATCGCCCCCGGAACGTGAAGCGGCACCCATGCCGGAAATCTCCCCATTCTACCGATTATTGACAACGCACGCTTTTATTCTATATTTGGCGTTCCAGCTGCTCATGCCATTCAGGCAGGGTCTCTACCCCGGCACCTCAAGCTGGACTCAAGAAGGATATTATTTCTCTTGGAATATGAGGCTTGACGATAAGAAAAATTATTCTGTTTTTAATGTGACCGACCCCAAGAGCGGCCAAAAGCGGGAGTTTACACCGGAAAGAATTCTTAATAATTTATTGACAAAACGTCAACTCCAAAAGATGTCTAGCAGCCCGGATATGATTGTTCAATTTAGCCACTATCTTGCGGAGCGCTTCCGGAAAAGAGGTTACCCCGACGTTGAAGTAAGAGCCCAAGTGACCGTCTCCTTGAATGGAAGGCCGCCTCAGCTATTGATCGACCCCGAAGTGGATCTTGCGAAAGTGAAGCTCCGGCTTTGGCCGCCGGCATCGTGGATACTTCCCCTTGATGAAAAAAGATAATCTTATGTGTGGGGACAATTGCGCCTTACATGCAAATTAAAAGTATCTTAAAAAAGTCCGGTAAGCTGTTTGAGCCTGTTGATATCGCCTCCCTCGTCTTCTTTCGCGTGGTCTTTGGGCTGGTAATGCTCTGGGAGGCTACCCGTCTTTGGCGCGCGGCTGAAGGCTATTTCCTCCGTCCGATATTTCAATTTAAGTATTACGGTTTTGGTTGGGTGCACGTCCTGCCCGGCGATGGGATCTATTACCTTATCGCCTTGCTGGGCATACTTGCTTCGCTCATTACGTTAGGGTTTTTTCACCGCATCGCGGCCACCCTGTTTTTCGTAGGCATTACTTATATATTTCTGCTCGATAAGACTTACTACTTAAATCACATGTATTTGGTTTCTATACTCAGCTTTCTCTTAATTCTAATCCCTTGCCATCGCTCTTTTTCCTTGGACGCTCTAATAAATCCCAAATTGCGGTCTCAATTCGTTCCTGCCTGGTCTCTTTGGGTGTTGCGTGCCCAGATAGGAATTCCTTACTTTTATGGTGGTCTCGCCAAGCTGAACCCGGACTGGTTGCGCGGAGAACCAATGAGGACATGGCTGGCGGAGCTTACAAGCACTCCCCTGCTGGGCCAATTCCTCACGGAAGAATGGGTAGTTTATCTCTTTAGCTATGGTGGGCTGGGCTTCGATTTATTGATTGTTCCGCTTTTGCTCTTTCGCAAAACGAGGGCAATAGCATTCATCGCATCTGCAATGTTTCATTTAACGAACGCCTATATTTTTAATATTGGAATTTTCCCGTGGCTGATGATACCGGCCACCCTAATATTCTTCCCCCCAAGCTGGCCGCGTCGATTAATGGCGACCGTTCGACGGAAAGAATTGGATCTTGAAGCAGAAGTGACGCCCACCCCGGAATTGTTCCCATCCTATCGGGGATTAACAATATGTTTTCTCATGGTGTATTTAGCAATCCAGCTGCTCGTGCCGTTCAGACAAGTCCTTTACCCAGGTTACTCAAGTTGGACTGAAGAGGGTTATCGTTTTTCTTGGAATATGAAGCTTGATGAAAATGAAAGCTTAGGCATTTTTTATGTGACGGATGCCAAGAGCCATCAAAAACAGGAATATCCGCCCGAAAAAATTGTTAATAGTTTGTTAACGCGAAATCAATACCTCACTATGGCTGCCAGCCCAGACATGATCTTGCAGTTTGCTCACTATCTAGCTGAGCTCTACAAAGAAAAAGGTTATCCTGACGTTGAAGTGAAAGCCCGTGCGCTGGTTACACTGAATGGAAGGCCTCCTCAGCTTTTGATCGACCCCAACGTGAATCTTGTAAAATTGAAGCGCCGGCTTTGGCCACCGGCGCCGTGGATTCTTCCCCTTAATCAAGAAAAACAAACAAGGTGACTATTCCACCTGCTGGATGGGGTTGTCCTGGATGAGCGACTTCCCGGACACGCAGCCCAGGTGGAAATATTTTTGAGGGAGAATACCTCAGCCCTTGACCGCGCCGACGGTAAAGCCGGCGATGAACCTGTCGAGGAAGAATGTGTACAGGAGGGCCACGGGGATGCTCGGGATTAGGGCTCCGGCCATCAGCGGGCCCCACTCGAAGAACTCCCCGATGAGCTCCGTCGGCACCCCGATGCTGACAGTCTTTAAGGCTGAGCTTGAGATGAAGGCCAGGGCGTAGATGAACTCATGCATCGTCAGGGTAAAGGTAAAGACCACGACGGTCAGGATCCCGGCGGTGGAAAGCGGGAGTACGATCTTCAGCATCGCCCCCAGGCGGCTGTGGCCGTCGATCAGGGCCTGCTCCTCGATGTCGCGGGGGATAGACTTGAAGAAGCCCATCAAGAGCCAGGTACAGAAGGGAATGGTGAAGGTGGGATAGATGAGTATTAAGGACCACAGGGATTCCTGGAGCCCGAGGATGCCGATGAGCCGGGAAAGCGGGATGAAGAGCAGGGTGGGGGGCACCAAATAGGTGAGAAAGATGGCGATGCCCATACCTTCGCCCCACCGCCCCGCCCAGCGCGCGAGGCTGTAGGCGGCAGGGACGGCCACGAGCAGGGTGATGCCCACCACCACGACCCCGACGAAAAAAGTGTTGAAGAGATATTTGACAAACAATGTGTCGAAAAAGAGATGGTGCAGGTGTTCCAGCGTAGGGGGCTCGTTGAAGAGGAAGGGGTTGTTCTCCAGGGTATAGAGGTCATGTGCGGGCTTGAATGTGGTGATGAGCATCCAGAAGAAGGGGAACGCGCAAAAGATGGCAAAGAAGGTCACGACGCTGTAGAGCGAGATACGTGCCCCTACTCGCTTTATGCGCGACATCAGGCAACCTCCGTCCGTCGGGCCAGTCGTAGCATGAAAATTGCCATGGCCGCCATCACGGGGAATAGAAAGATGGCGATCGCCGAGCCCTGGGCTAGGTCTCCCGCCTCAATGCCCTTAAAGAAGGCCCAACTGGCCAAGACTTGAGTGCTGTGGATCGGGCCGCCCTGGGTGAGCACATATACGACGACCATATCGGTAAAGGTAAAGACCACCCCGAAGAGGGCGGCGATACTGATGATGGGGAGGAGAAGCGGGATCATGATCTGAAACAAGCGGCGCCAGAATCCGGCTCCATCGACCTCGGCGGCATCGAGGACCTCCTGGGGAAGGGCTGTCAATCCCGCGAGCAAAATCACCGTCGCCAAGGGGAGCATCCGCCAAATATGGACGACTATCACGGAAGTCATCGCCAGGCTAGGCACCCCAAGCCAATAGAGGTTAGAGGCGGGACCGAGGATGGCATCGGGTCTGCCTAAGAGACCCATGTAGCGCAGGGACCAGTCAATGGGGCTGAAGATCGAATCGAGTATCCACATCCAGCCGATGACCCCAAGGGAGATGGGGGCCGTCCAGGGCAGCATGATCAGGAACCGCGCAAGCCACTTCCCCCGAAAGTCCTTGAGCAAGGCGAGCGCCAGGATTTTCGCCAGTACCAAAACGAGAGCTTGAGAGACTATCGTGAAGATGAAGGTGTTCTTTAACGATCGGCGGAAGACCGGGTCTTCGAGGACGGCGACAAAATTCCTCAACCCCACGAAATTTAGGCTCGGGTCACCCGTGGTGGCGTCGCTGAGGCTGTAGTATATGGCCAGGAGAAAGGGAATTCCGACCAGCACCACGATATAGAGAATGGCCGGGGCGATCATCAGCGGGGCAAGCAACCGCTCGCTGTCAAAGAGGTTACCAAAGAAGGTGGGGGCGGGAAAGGACGTGGCCCTCGCCTCCCCCTTGCCGGCTTCCATCAACCCTCCCTTACAAGGGGATCGGACTCGCTTTGAGGCCCGTCACCACATCGAAGAACTTTATGTCATTCCGGAGCACGGCGAATGTGTAGGTTTCTCCGGACTCGATCGGCACGGTGACGTTGGCAGGGAGCTTGGCCACAACGCGGCGATGGATGAACCGGGGCCCTACATTGCCATAAACGAGCCGGTCTGCTCCCAGTTGCTCGACCAAGGTGACCTCGAACTGGAACTCTTCGAGATCATCGTGACCATCGCTCACCTCGAGGGGGAGAAAGCTTTCGGGGCGGAAGCCGATGGTGCGGTCCTCTTTATCAAGCAGGTTCATCGGAGGTGTGCCCAAAAACCCTGCCACAAAGGTGTCGGCAGGCTCGTGATAGATTTCCCGTGGGGTGCCGGTCTGGTGGACTTTGCCGTGGTTCATCACGGCGATCCTATCGCCCAGCCCCATTGCCTCCACCTGGTCGTGGGTCACGTAGATCGTCGTGGTGCCGATGTCGCGCTGAAGTTGCTGTAGCTCTTCCCGGGCGGAGGCCCGAAGCTGGGCATCTAGGTTAGAGAGCGGCTCATCGAGCAAGAAGACGTTGGGCTCTCTAACGAGGGCCCGGGCAAGGGCCACCCGCTGCCGCTCGCCGCCGGAGAGCTCCCGGGGCTTGCGGTGAAGTAGGGTTTCAATGCCGAACATGGAGGCGGCCCACTCCACTTTCTCAGTCCATTTCTCCTTGGGCACCTTCTGGGCTTTGAGGGGAAAGACGATGTTCTTGAAGACCGTCATGTGGGGGTAAAGGGCGTAGCTCTGGAATACCATGGCTATCCCGCGGGCCCGGGGAGATAAATCGGTCACGACCTCTCCTCCAATGAGAATATCGCCGGCCGTAGGAGTTTCCAACCCGGCGATCATGCGCAAGAGGGTCGTTTTTCCACACCCCGAGGGCCCAAGCAGGACGAGGAATTCGCCTTCCTTGGTGGCCAGGTCGACGCCGTCAACGGCCGTCACATCGCCGAACCGTTTAACGATTCCTCGAACCTCCACTGTGGCCATAAGTTATTACTCCGCTAGTTGATAGTGCATTCCAGGGGCTCGGTAGTGGCTCCAAGCGTACTCAAATTGCTCATAATACCATAGAGGGCAGCTAGACAAAAAGACCCTCGCTTGCCTAGGGAGGAGCGGCAAAAGAAACCCGCAGGCCGCCGCCTGCGGGGAGTTAACCGTCTTGAGTGGGATAATCTTCTCGGCAATTAAACAGGGGCTGGAGGCCCTTAATTTATAGAGCCTCCAGCCCCCTATCACCATGGCACGGTTGAGCGGAGGAGTCGCGTTTTACATCGTGCCGCCCACGAGCCCCTTCGCGCGCCACTTCTTGAAGATCGCCTTGATCAGGATCTCCGCCTGCGCAACCGCCGTCTCAGCCTTCAGACCGCGGGCGCCGTTGGCCATCATGTTCGAGATAACAGATGTGTCGAAAATCTCCCCGATGGCCGGGCTGGCCGGGCCCGGATGACCGACGGCTGTGCTCCACTTCTCCGCGTCCTTCAGTCCTTTAAGTTTATCCGTGTCCTCGCCCGGCAGAGCGAATGGGTCCTTTGAGAACCACGCATCGTTAAGGTCCCGCAGGTTCTTGGCCCCTTGGACGCGGGGGTAGCCGCGGTCGCCGGACGGCACTTTGGTGTTGAAAAAGGCCGGGGAGTTGTAGAGCTCGCTGAAGTACATCGACTGGTCGTAGTTCTCAACGAGGGCGAGGAGGAATTTCTTCGCCGTGTCGGCATTCTTCGAGGCGTAATTCGGGATGATGTAGTTGTATATTACGTGCTCGCTCGTCCAGCGCGTCCCTTCCGGGCCCTTGAGCGGTGGCACGAAGTAGACGTCCTTCGCAATCTCCGGCTTCTTCTTTTGGCCGCTGCGGTAGGCGGAGACCGAGTTGATGATGTAGGAGGCTTTGCCAGCGATGAGGGCCCGGTTGTTGGACGCAGGTGACCAAGCGAAGACCTCCGGGGTCATCGACGATTTATACAGCCTGGCCATATACTCCACAGCCTTTACGGTCCGCTCGTTATTGATAGCCACGTTCTCCTGCTCATCCTGGACGCCGGTGTCGTAAGACCAGAGCAGCGCCCGGGCGGCCATGTTCGAGTCGAGCTCTTGAGACAGGCCGATACCGAGCTGCACCCCGTGATCCTTTTTGATTTTCCCGCCGTAGGTGATCAGGTCTTCCCAGGTATCGGGGCCCTCTGGCTTGCCGACCTTCTCCCACAGGCTCTTTCGGTAGTCCCCAGGGTCGATGACCCATCCGTGGCAGAAGCCGTAGTATTTCCCGGTCGTCGGGTTGAAGGAGCTCCGCTTGCAGAGGGGGTGCTGTTTTCCGAAGCGCCCTTCGGCTTCTTGGACGACGTCGGTCATGTCCAGCACGCTTGGCTCGTGTTGAGACGGAGGAAAGAACCACTCGATGAGGTCGTGGCCCCCGCGGGCGGCCAATTCCGCCGCTGTACGGGCCACAACCTGGCCAATGTGGATGTGGTCCACGACGACGTTGACCCCGTTATCCTCCCCCCACTTCTTGGCGAAGGCGTCGAACCACTCTTTGTCGTACCGTGGCACGAAGTGGGCCCACTGAAGGATTTTCAGGCTCTTCTCCCTTGCCAACGCCCTGCCGGGGATGATCACCGCCGGGGCAGCTCCTACCACCAGCCCGGCGCCGACGGTTCTTAGGAAGTCCCGCCTGCCGATGCCATTTTTCTTCTTGCTTTTTTCGTCCATTGCTGATTCTCCTCCGTGTTCCGGGTAAAGCTTTGGACCTTGAGCCCACCTGGCGTTCAAGGTCGACCAAAGCAATCGTTGCGGGGATAAGAGAGAGCCGCCTCCGCCTTCCCCCCTCTGTCGTCCTTCCGATGGGACAGGACGACGTTCTTGCCGAATACCCCTACTATTCTGACTGTTCTACCGTCAATTTGGTGCTCTTCGGTGGGAGGTGCCCGCGACAATAGCCGCGGACCATCTATTGTAAGTCTTCAAGGGGGCTGCTGTCAAATGAAAACTAAAGGCGCTGGCGGCTGGCTGATGTCATAAGAAAGTTGGCCTTCGAGGAGCGATATTTTCCGTCTCCACCCCTGGCCGTAGTAGGCTTCCAAAACCGCCAACCTAAATTTAAATAATATTCTCAGCTATTTGTATATATAATATTGTATTATATATATTATCAAATTTACCATTGTTAATGGTCTCCGCTCGTTTTTCCCCTTATGAGGTCTTTATAATGGTCAAAATTTCCGCGAATTTCCACGAATTTCCAATTATCGTTTTTTTCCGTACTAATGCGGCTAAAGCAAGAGAGGGGGGAGAGCTGGAGAGAGGCAGGCGGTTGGGAGGAGGCGGCCAGAGGCGCCGCTACGCCTAGTCCGCCTCCTTAAGGAGGTTCAGCAGGGACGCCTTGAGGTCGGGCATCTTGTCCATGTTGTTCCGGACCGCGTCTACGATCCGCTCCATCCGGGCGTTGCGGGTCAGCTCGCGGTCGCGGACTACCAGCTCCTCCAGCTTCTTGTAGGCCTCGGCGTGAAAGCGCTCGAGGGCGGGTTTAGCCTCTTTAAGGGCGATGAGAATCTCCTTGGGCGTGTCCTTCAGCTTCGGGGCGATGATGAAGTCGCCGTCGGTAAAGCTGAGAACCACGGTCTCCTCGTCGGTCGGAACGGGAATCACCGCCTCCACCGTCTTTCCGACAGAGGCCTGCCACTCAGTCTGCCGTCCGGGAAAGGCTTTTGCGAAGGCTACCTTATCTATATTGGCCTGCCACTTCTCTTTTAGGTATGACACCTTTCTCCTCCTTATGATCGCTACGGCCTAAGCCAAGACTAGAGAGGGGATCAGCCCTCAGCCCTTAGCCACTTAGTCCCCGTCTGGCCAATTGGCCTCACGGCTGGTAGATTCTAGACTATGACGCCCCTATACCTTTACGCGACCACCCCGCGTGGGCCGGGCGAGAGCCAGGCGCTCGATCTGACCCTCCGCGCCCGGTGTGCCCTGGAAAGGCCGGCCCTTGTGCGGATGGCGGTTGGCTCTACCGAGGGGTTGCTCTTCGGCCGCTACCAACCTATCCCCCAGAGCGTCCGGCACCTTCCGGAGGTCCAGCGCCGAATAACCGGCGGCCGGCTCTTGCCTGTGGGTCAAGGTATCATCGAGGTCTCCGTGACTGCGCCGACGCTAACGGACCTAACTATACATCAGCGTCCTCTCGGCTCCGACCTTCTCCTCAACCGCTACGTCCGGGGCGTACTCCGAGGTCTGGAGCGGCTACGCCTGGGCGTGCTCTATCCTGGCCGCGACCTCATCACGGTCCAAAAGCGGGCGGTGGGCCACGTGGCCTTCGACATCGACGAGGCGGGCCGACCCCTCGTCCAGTTCCACCTTGCCTGGAGAACATCCCTGGCGGAGGCGGCCTCGCGACTCTCAGAGGCCGGCGGGCGGACCGATGCTCGAAATGATCTGCTTCCCCCCGAGGCATGCACCACTTTCAGCGAGGCCTTAGGCGCCACGCCTAAGCTGGAGCAGGTGCTGGATGCTCTGAAGGAGGGGTTTGCCGAGTATGTTGAGGCTCCCGTATCGATAGAACCGCTTCCGGAGGAGTTTGAGACCGAAGCCGAAACCCTTTTCGCTGAGAACTTCGCTCGCGAGGCCTGGCTTGCAGACCGCACACCGACGGGGTCTCTAGACCGTACCGTTCGAGTGCCGAGCCAGCTCGGTAGCTTCCAGGTGTCCCTCGCCCTGGAGAGCGAGGAGCGTCTGGGCCGGGTCTGCCTGCTGGGCGAGTTCATTGCCGATTGGCCAGCCATTGCCGCCCTTGAGAAGGCCCTCAACGGGTGCCCTCCCAATTGGCGCTCCATTGCCGAGGTGGTGGACCAGGTCCTAAATACGCCCCCCCACATAGTGCTGGGGCTCGGCCCGCGGCGGACCATTCCTGATACTATCGTCCGTGCGATTGGCCAACCCCGCTCCCCATCCCCTTAATCAAGGCTACAGTCTTTCAGCTATCTGAGCAAGGCCGTACGGCTCGGGTGAGGTGAGGCGCCTCTCACATTGTCGAGAGACGATAGCGTAAACCGTAGCCCGGAGAGTGCCCGAGAGAAAGAGTCGGCTGGGGTTGGGGTAAGGACAAAGTATTAGGGCGGCAACACCGGAGGAGACTAAGTCGATGCTGGTGTCTTCGAAAGGTGACGGCCGCCTCCGACCAGAAGGACTCCGCTACGCCCGTTGACACATACGCACCGCCGGTGTCACCGTCCGACCGGTCACTCCTTCTAAAAGGAGTTAAGCGATGAAAGTGGAGCGGGAAACGGGATTTGAACCCGCGACCCCCACCTTGGCAAGGTGGTGCTCTACCCCTGAGCTATTCCCGCCTCCTAACAGTATTAAAATTAAATGAGCACCCGGCTCGTGTCAAGAGGAAATCCGTGGATTACAGGCCGCCGCGACGAAAAACGAGCGAATGCGATCATTCAGGCTGAGGGTCCATCAGCCTAGGCTGGCCTCTGAGGCCAAGTCGTCTTGGGCTCCTGGCCGTCCAGTAGGCGCTTCAGGTTGTCCCTATGCCGCAACACCACCATAACTGCACCCAGGGCGCTTAGGGCGATGAGACTTGGAGGTGCATGGAGCATGCCCGCCCAGACGGGGAAGGAGAGTGCGGCGATAATAGAGCTCAGCGAGATGTAACGCCACAGCACCAAGCATCCGGCCCACGTGAGCGAGGCCATGAGGGTTGCGAGCGGCAGGAGCCCGAGAAAGGCGCCCATGCCTGTAGCGACTCCCTTGCCGCCTCGGAACCCGGCGAAGCACGGGTAGCTGTGGCCGACTATGGCCGCTATGCCCGTTAGGCCCGCCACCGCTGGCGAGGCAGTCAGGCGGACGGCCAAAAGTACGGGCAGGAGACCTTTGGCGAAGTCCCCGGCCATTGTAAGCGCCCCTTCGCGCCAGCCCATAACTCGCCAGACATTCGCAGCCCCTATATTGCCGCTTCCGGCGCTCCTGAGGTCGAATCGCCGAAAGCGGGCGATGAGCAAGCCAAACGGGACAGAGCCGGCGAGGTAGCCCAGAACCACGCAGAGCACGGCGGTCAACATGAGGACCTCCTAGGCCGCCCGGCTACCCTCATGGGGCCTTCTTGCTACCCTCGAAGTTCCAGTAATGGATGAAATATTCGGCCCCTGAAATCACGCTGACGATGAGGGCAGCCCAGAGGATCAACATGCCAAAGAATTGAAAGTAAAGGACTTCATAGTGGAGTATTAGCATGGCTATGGCCACGACTTGCAGGACGGTCTTGTATTTGCCCAGACGGCTGGAGGGGATGGAATAACCTTCCGAGAGACTAATAAACCGGAGTCCCGTGACGGCGAATTCACGGCCTAGAAGCACGACCGCCATCCATACATGGACCCGACCGAGGGCGACCAGCGGGATGAGTCCTGCCGCCACCAGAATCTTATCGGCGATGGGATCGAGCATTTTTCCGAGGTCGGTCACCTGGTTTCGGCTCCGGGCCAGGTGGCCGTCGAGCCAGTCGGTCAGGGAGGCAATGATAAAGAGCGCTCCGGCGATTGTGCTGCTCCAACCAGAGGGGCGGATGAGAAAGACGACGATCAGGGGGACGATGAAAATCCGGGCCAGCGTTATCTTGTTGGGCAGATTGAGGTTCGTCGACCCGTTAAGCCTTAGCGCTTTCTCTTTTAAGTATGCAAGCATGACACGGCCTCAGCCGCCGGGGCAGGAGGGGGCTCGCAGGCATATTCCGTGCCCTGGGAGCTGCGGAAAGGTATTTGCAAGATAGCTTAGGCGCAATGGCTGTGTCAATAGCCCCATGACGAAAGGCGGATCAGTTGAGGTAGTCGCGAACCGCCTTGCTTTTTGATTGAGCCCTCAGACGGCCCTTGGCTTTCTTCTCAATCTGACGGATCCGCTCGCGCGAGAGATTGAGCTCGCGGCCGACCTCCTCAAGCGTCTGAGGCTTGCCTTCAAACCCGAACCGCATCCGAAGTATTTTCTGCTCCCTAGGCGGCAACTCTTCGAGCATGGTGTTTATTTCGCTGGCTAATGCGCTCTGGAGAATCTGCTCTTCCACGGAGGGTATATCTTTGGCCTCCAAGAGGTCCATGTGGCTGGTTTCTTCAAAATCGCCGATCGGAGCATCGAGCGACAGGTGGGTTCGATAGACCCGCAGGAGGGATTCCAACTCCTCGGGGGATAGGCCGAGGGCCTCGGCCATCTCCTCGGCCGAAGGCTCCCTGGCAAGCTGCTTTTGGAGCTCGCTTTGCTTCTCGGAGATCTTATAGAGTATTCCAGCCTGCTTGAGCGGAAGTCGCACGGTCCCGGACTGATCGGCCATTGCGTGCATAATCGCCTGCCGGATCCACCAGACGGCGTAGGTGATGAACTTCACGCCTCGGTCGGGGTCGAATCGCTTGGCGGCCTGCATGAGGCCGATGTTGCCCTCGTTGATGAGGTCAAGCAGGGGCAACCCTGAGCCCTTGTAGCGGTTGGCCACGCTGACCACGTATTTAAGGTTGTGGCGAACCAGCTCCCGCTCCGCCTCTGCGTCGCCCTCCTGAATGCGGCGGGCCAGCTCCACCTCTTCCTCGCGGGTAAGGATAGGTATGTTGCTTATTTTCTTAAGATAGGCTCCAAGGGAGTCGTCAGTAACTCCACGGGATTTATCCTCGTGGTCGACCACTTCTTTTCCTCACGTCCAAATGGGGGGACGGGCCTAGCCTTCGCGCTCAATCTTGACCCTGATGACGTGGCTCTCTTGAGCTGCCTCGGTCGGGGCTACTGCCGCCTCGATTTCTCGTCGAGCCTCGGCGCCGTGTCGTTCCTCAATAGTCTGCAATACGGCGTTGAGCTCCGCCTGGAGCATCTCGACCCTCTCCTTCATATTGAGGATTATATCTACGCCGGCTAGATTGACACCCAGTTCCCGGGTGAGCCGGAGAACGGTGCGAATCTCCTCGACATCGTCTTGAGAGTAGAGGCGCGTGTTGCCAAGGGTTCGGGATGGTTTGATGAACCCCTCCCGTTCGTAGAGGCGCAGCGTTTGCGGATGGATGCTAAGCATATGCGCCACAATGCTGATCATGAAGACGGGCTCATTGGTCCTCACCATGGTAGCGATTCTCCTTGGAATGCAACAGCCCGGACACTCACTTGCCTTTCTATCCTTCTCGATCTCAACCTCATTGGGAGGCGACCTTCACCTTGGGCAAAACCACCTTGAGGAGCCCGTCTTTGAGAGTCGCTTTGGCCTTGTCCTGCTGCACCGTGCCGGGCAGGGTAAAGGTTCGAACGAATGAACCGTGGGACCGTTCCAAAAAATGTATGGAATCTTCGGGACTTCCGCGCTCGAGCTTCCGATCGCCCTTGAGGGTGAGCAGGTTGTCGGTGATTTCGAGCTCGACCTCATCTTCTTTCATGCCGGGGACCTCAGCCACCAGGATGACCTCGCCGGCCGTCTCGTAAATATCTACGGGAGGTGAGAAACTCTCTGATGGGGGCGGAGTGTTTTGGGTCTTAAGTGAAATATCGCCAAAAAGGCTGTTCATTTGCTCCTGAATCGTGAGAAGGTCCTGAAATATGGGCCGGAGGTTATTTGTCATCGCACTTACCTTCGCGCCAGCAAGGCGGAAATAGCGTGCAGGTTGCTTTATTTCATATTATGATATATGAGTCTGGTATTGTCAAGGTCTATTTCGTCCCGAACCTCTTTAGCCTCTGGGAAACTGGACAATTAAGTTCTTGCTGTGTTCGCCGTTCTTAGTTCCTTTCATCCTCCTTTCTTTCGCCACTTTCTTAGAGCCCTCTTTGCACTCGAAGCATAGCCGCTGTCGGGATGTTCATTGACTAGGCGAACGAAAGCCGCCTGGGCTTTTTCAAGGCTCTCCTCTTCTTCGTACGACTGGCCCAAGAGGTAGAGAGCCTTGTCGTTCTGGGCAAAGTCGGGATAACTGTCCAGGAGGGCCGAGAGGCGGTTTATCGCGGAGTGGTACTTTCCTAGCTTGTAATAGAATCGGGCAACCAGTAGGTCGTGCTCAGCCAGGCGATTGATGCAAAAGGCATGACGTTGCTCGGCTTCAGACGCGAGGGGATGGTCTGGGTAGGATTGGAGAAATCGCTCAAACTGGCGGAGGGCCTCGAGGGTAATCGCCTGGTCGCGGTCGGGGGTCTTGATTTCCGCGAAGCTGCACATGGCGAGCTGGAATTGAGCCCTCGGTGCCAGGGGATGGACGGGGTACAGCTCGAGAAACTTTCTGTATTGAAAACGAGCCTCTTCGTACTCGGCATTCTTGTAGAGGGTGTCGGCAAGGTTGATTAGGGCCTGGAGGCGAAGTTCATTGTCGGATGTGGTCTCGAGAACCCGCTCGAATTGTTCTTTGGCCTTCGAGAAACGCTTCTCTGCCAGTTTCTCTTGGCCAAATGAGAGAAGCGCCGATGGCTCGGTCGGAGTTGGTTCCTTATGGAAAAAGCCGCAACCGGAGGCCATAATGGTCACGAGGCAAAGGGAAAAAGCTACCTTAAGTGGGGGCGAAAGAAGAAGAGCGTGGAAAGAGGGCCTCATGAAGGGGTCTCTCGTATAAGGCCAACGGTTGCAAGTTTACCACAAACCCCTTATTTTACAGGGTATCACAATATAAGAGGCGGGTCGGGCCTCTGTCAAGTCTTCTTTGGCCAGAGAGCGTGGGGTGGGGCTACAATCCATTATTGGCAAGGGCAGGAGCTGCCTTTTTCATCCAGGGATGGGGAGCTATGAAAGAACAAGAGGCCGCGCGATTACCTCGGTCAGCCAGCAGAGCCAGATTGGCCTTGGTCGTCGTTGCGATCCTCGCTACGGTAGCAATTGTGCTCGTTTTGAAGTGGCCCGATACGGAGGTCTTTCAGCCTATGGGCAAGGGCATCAAGGCGCAGGACTTCGCCTTTAAGACGATCGAGGGCGAGACCGTGGCTCTGGAGGATTTCCGCGGCCAGGTGGTGCTTATCAACATATGGGCCACTTGGTGTGTGCCTTGCAGGGATGAGATGCCCTCCCTGGAGCGGCTCTACGATCACCTCCGGGGCAGGCGGTTTGTGATTCTCGCTATCTCCATTGACAGAGATGCGCGAAGCGTAAAGTTATTCAAGGATGAGTTCAACCTGCCTTTCCCCATTCTCCTGGACCCCCGAGGTCGGATAACCCGCCTTTATGGGACGAACGGAGTCCCCGAGAGCTTTCTCATCGATGGGAGCGGGGTAATAACCGAGCGGGTCATCGGCGGACGCAACTGGGCCGATGAGGTCACCGTTCAGCGAATCGTTAAGCTTGTCGAGCAGGCCGAAGGAGCTTCCGGGCCCGGTTCAGGTCGTTCGGCACTAAAACCCACGTCCCGCACCGCGCAGTAGATCGTGTGATTGGGCGAGCCTACCCCTGGCTAGAGGTACTGGATCAGCCACTTCGGGGTGAGCTTCAGCGCATAGGCGTTCAGGATGGTGAAGTAGTTGGTGATCAACAAGAGTCCGACGGCAATGAGGATCAGGCCCCCGGTGATGTGGACGCCCTGGATGTAGCGGCGGAAGGTGCGGGAGAAGGCGAAGAAGGAGTTGACGGCAAGGGCACTCAGGAAGAACGGAATCGCTAGGCCCGCCGAGTAAGCTATCAGCATGACGACTCCCGCCCTGACGGTCTCTTGGGTCGAGGCCAGCAGGAGAATGGCCCCAAGGATGGGGCCCACACACGGCGTCCACGCGACGGCGAAGGTCGCTCCCACTAACCCGCTTCCGATGTAGCCGGTGGGTTTTTCACGTGGCGAAAGCTGATAATAGCGGGCGAGGGCGGGGATCTTCAAGATGCCAGTAATGTAGATGCCGAAAAACACGATGAGAATGCCGCCCAGGGTGCGGAAAATGTCTTGATAGATGAGGAGCAACCGGCCAGCGAGGCTAAAGGAGGCGCCTAGGGCGATGAAGATTGCCGAGAACCCTGAGATGAAAGCCAGGGAGTTGCCGATGACCGCCCATCGCACCATCCGCTGGTCGTGGGAGGCTTCGAGGTCTGTGAGGCTGGTGCCGGTGATGAGCGAGAGATAGCTCGGGAAGAGGGGAAGGACGCAAGGCGAGAGGAACGAGAGAAGCCCCGCGCCTAGGGCTATAAGAATCGATAAGTTGGCGCCACCTTCCATATTGTTTTGCCCCTCGGTCAGCTCCGCGCTGTTGAGCGCTTCAATAATATGGCGTCTCATCGGGGGTTTCAAGGGAAATTGCTCCCAGCCCCCTTGACGCTCCGCCCATCGAATTGGTATCATATGTTTTAATCCGCATTCGATGTAGGAGGCCGGAGACATGGCTCGAAGGGCTGGGGGGTTGTGGAGCAGCATACGGGCCCTTTGGAATTCTCTTCGCTTCTCCCTTCTCCAGCGCCGCCAATCCCTTGACCATACCGTCCGCCGACACTTTCAGGCGGGGGTCAGGGCCATTAATGAATCTCGATGGGCTGAGGCCGAGGCGGCCTTCTCCCGCGTGCTGGCCCGCCAGGACGGGCACTTTCTTGCCCACCTCTATTTGGGAGTTGCGATCTATCACCAGGGGCGGCATACGGAGGCTCACGCTGCCATGGTTCGGGCCCAACGCTTGGATCCCAAAAAGTTTGCCGTCTACCGCGCCGCGAGCAATCTTCCCGGGACTGACCCGCCCAGCCAGCCCGAGGGCGACCTTCTTGGAGATCTTGTGAAGAACTTGGAGCAATGCGCCATTGAGCTGCGCGAGACGGCGGAAAAAATCCACGATGCCTCTCGCCGCCAGCAACGAGCCATTAAGCGTTTCAAGGTTACTAAGCCACGCCGTGGACTCGCGGCGGCAGGACGTCGCAGGCGCGGGAAAGCCCGCAAGCCCAGGGTGAGCGCCTTCAGCAATTTCAAGGAGGCGAAAAAGTTTCGAGACATGTCCCCCATTACCAAAGACGACGCGACCAATGTCAATTGGGATGAGGTCATTGCCCGCATCCTCAAATGACGTCTACGGCCTTACGGCCGGCCTGTCTCATTATCCTTCGTGCTCACCGCGAAATCTCTTTTCAAGCGCCCGATTCGTGCAGGGTAAGTGAGGTGTCCATGAGAACGCGGGTGCGGACCATTGTGGAGGAGGCCCTGGAAGAGGCTGGATTGGTTGGGGAGAGGCCTCCTGTTGAAGCGGGGACGTTCGTCGTGGAACGGCCGAAAGACCCTAGCCACGGCGACCTTGCCACCAACGTGGCCCTAGTGCTCGCCCGTCCTCTCCGGAAATCCCCTAGAGATCTGGCCGAAGCGATCCAGCCTCGTCTGGAGACCCATCGCGATGTCTTCGAATCAGTCGAGGTGGCGGGGCCGGGTTTCATCAATTTCCGTCTTGCGGGCGCCCTTCTTAGAGATGGCTTAAGGGCAATCTTAGTTGCTGGGCCAGATTACGGCCGCTCGAGCGTCGGCCGGGGACGCCCTGTACAGGTGGAGTTCGTAAGCGCAAATCCGACAGGCCCTCTCCACGTGGGTCATGGTCGAGGTGCGGCCGTGGGCGACGTTCTGGCTTCCATGCTCGAAGCTGCCGGGTTTGCAGTCCAAAAAGAGTACTATATCAATGACGTTGGATCTCAAATGGATGCGCTCGGCCTCTCCACCTACGGCCGCTACTGCCAGGAGCTGGGCAGAGACGAACCCCTACCAGATGACGGCTACAAAGGGGCCTATATATCCGACATCGCCCGCCGTATCATCGAGCGCGACGGGCCCGCTCACCTCGACAAAGATAAGAGCGCTGTCTTGCCGACCTTCACCGCATTCGCCGCCGAGACACTCCTTGGTGGCATCGAGGCCGATTTAGGGGACTTCGGTGTCGCCTACGACCGTTGGTTCAGCGAGGATAGTCTCTTTAAGTCCGGCCGGGTGGACCGGGCACTTGACGCATTGGAAGAGGCGGGCTACCTCTACGAGCGGGATGGGGCTCGGTGGTTCAAATCCAGCGCCCTCGGCGACGAGAAGGACCGGGTGGTTGTGCGAGAGGATGGACGGCCCACATATCTAGCCAGCGACATTGCCTATCACCAGGAGAAGTACGAGCGGGGATTCAAGACGGTAATTGACGTATGGGGCGCCGACCACCACGGTCACATTCCGCGGATTAGTGCAGCCATGAAGGCGTTGGGGCACGATCCTGATTCACTGCATATCGTGCTCGTTCAGTTCGTGACCCTCCTTCGGGGAGGAGAGCCCGTGGCTATGAGCACCCGGGCCGGGGAGTTTGTCACTCTCCGGGAGGTGATGGACGAGGTTGGGCGAGACGCCGCTCGCTTCTTCTTTCTCATGCGCAGCTCCGACAGCCACCTCGACTTCGATCTTGAGCTGGCCAAGCAGAAGACGTCGGAGAATCCGGTCTTTTACGTCCAGTATGCCCATGCCCGCATCTGCAGCATCATGCGGGAAGCTCTCACTCGACGGGTGGCGTTGCCCGAGACGGCCTCCGCAGACTTGGAGCCCCTGCAAATGCCGCAGGAGCGGGCCCTCATGGTGACGCTGCTCCGCTTCGAGGAGCTCGTGGTCGATGCGGCGCAGGCCTACGAGCCCCATCGGCTGGTCTTTTATCTCCAAGAGTTGGCCGCACAGTTTCATCAGTATTACAATCTCGGGAACACCGAGCCGGCCTTCCGCGTTTTAGGGCCTGATAAGGCCCTCACGGCAGCGAGGATCGTGCTCGTCCAAGCCGTAAGGCAGGTGCTGGCCAACGCTCTGGGGCTGCTGGGTGTGTCGGCGCCGGAGGCAATGTAGCCGGTGGCCGCTCAGCGCAAGACCAGAGCCCCAGCGATCCCAAGGCGACGGGCCCGCCGCTCCGGTGTGAGCTTGGCCGTGGGAGGCTGTGTCCTCTTCGGTGTCGGGGTGGTAGTGGGGGCCTTTCTTGGACCCCTGGCGAGGCCCAAGACCACCGCGTCGCCGCCGGAGACGACTCGCGTCCTCTCATTGGCCGCCCCTTCGAAAAAGACGGCACCTAAAGAAACGCGTTCCGGAGAACGGGCGACTGGGAAGTCCGATCAACTCACCTTCTTCGAAACACTCAAAGAGGGCTCTCCTCGGGATGGGGAGACCTTCGTCCCCTTCAAGCCGACAGGCGAGGCCCCTCCGCCCCTCGAAGCTATTGTGTCTAAAAAGGCCGCTCCGGTGCTTGCTAAGCCTCTTCCGACGAGCCCTCCAAAAACCGTCCGCCCGAAGGGCGTGAAGCCTTCTCGACGTTACTTCGTCCAGGTCGCGGCATTCCAATACAAGGAGAATGCACGCCGCCTGACACAAGAGCTTCGACGGCAGGGCTACAGGGCCAAAGCCCTAACCGCAAGGAACGCTCCTAAGCCCCACCAGGTCAGGGTGGGCCCATACGAGTCTCGGAAGGAAGCCGCCCTCATAGGGCGCCGCCTTCAAAAGAAACTTCTCTACCCGACCCTTGTTATCCGTGAGCCTGAGCGTCGCTAATGACGTTGGGCCTCAAAAATAATGATTGACAGTATAGGTGACGCTCAGTAGCATAAAGAGTTTAAATGGGGTCTTCCCGGGTTCTCCCGCCTCGCTCTTGTCGGGAAAATCTTCACTCGACACATTGTTAGGAGAAGGGGAGCGAAGGGTATATATACCTTGGCCAGGCCTCAAAGTGGATGCGGCCCTATCACTCCTGTGAGGGAGGGGCAAAGCCGTGCGATGGGACAGGGACAGATTTTCGCATCGTTATGAGAAAGATATCTCCAGCTGCGGGATGACGGGAATCATCCACCGCCGGGGAGAGCTCATAGACGGTGATCTCATCATCAGGTCCATATGCCACCAGCGCGACCGGGGCAATGGCCTGGGGTCGGGCTTTGCGGCCTACGGGATTTACCCTGAGTTCAAGGACTACTACGCCCTCCATATCATGTTCGAGGGAATCTCAAGCGTCCATGAGACCGAGGAATTTCTGAACGAGTACCTCTTGATCAAGCACCAAGAGACGATCCCCGTCCGCCCGATCGCCTCGATTAAAGACAGCCCCCTGCTCAAACGCTACTTCGTCGCACCTCACGAGCGCGTGGAAGATCTCGAACGCAGGGGCATGGAGGGGATGGGTGACGACGATATCGTCGTCAGGACCGTCATGCACATCAACTTAGATATTACCGGGGCCTTCGTCTTCTCCAGCGGCAAGAACATGGGGGTATTCAAGGGCGTAGGGTTTCCCGAGCAGGTGGCCGAGTTCTTCCGGATCGACGAGTACCGGGCGTACCTTTGGACTGCCCACAACCGTTTCCCCACGAACACTCCCGGCTGGTGGGGCGGCGCTCACCCATTCACACTGCTTGATTGGTCCATCGTTCACAATGGGGAGATATCAAGCTACGGTATCAACAAGCGCTACCTGGAGATGTACGGCTACCGCTTAGCCCTCTTGACCGACACCGAGGTCATCGCCTACATGCTAGACCTCATGATTCGCAAGCACGGCCTCCCGCACCGGATCGCCTGTTTGGCCTTGGCGGCTCCCTTCTGGGATGATATTGACATGCTGGAAAAGGGCGAAAGGGAAGCGCTCACCAACTTGAGGATGGTTTACGGAAGCGGGCTGCTCAACGGCCCCTACGCCTTTCTCTTCGCATACAGCCGGGGGCTCATCGGGCTCAACGACCGGATTAAGCTGCGTCCCCTTGTCTGCGGGATCAAGGGGGACTTGACGATCATGGCCAGCGAGGAGAGCGCGATTCGCGAGATCGTCCCGGACTTGGATGAAGCTTGGGCGCCCCGGGCAGGGGACCCCGTTATCGTTGAGCTAGATCCTGACGTGGCGGTTTGAAGGCTAGCAAGGACCAGCCTGCCTCTACGCTTCTGCCGCGGAGCCTAGGACGAACACTCCGTAGCCCATATCAGAACCTGAGCCCACCTTAGATGATCGGCTCATACAGAGAGGAGGGGGGGAGCAAGCCCCATGGTTGTCCTCGAGGCTAAAGGGGTCTATTACAGAGACCTCAACGAACGGCTCAAAGTCCTGGTTGACCAGGGCAAGGACGAGTTCTTCCTGGAGAATGTCAACGGCCAGCGCTACATTGCCGACGGCATCTCCACTCCCGTCACCATCCACATTAACGGGGTGCCGGGGAATGACCTCGGCGCTTTCATGGACGGGCCGCTCGTCATCTGTGATTCCAACGCCCAAGACGGGGTAGGAAACACCATGAACAGCGGAAAGATTGTTGTCCGTGGCAATGCCGGCGATGTGCTCGGATACGGGATGCGGGGCGGCAAAATTTTCGTTCGCGGCAACGTGGGCTACCGGGTTGGAATCCACATGAAGGGCTTCCTCGACCAGGTCCCGTACCTGGTCATTGGGGGCGTGGCGGGGTCTTTTCTGGGGGAGTATATGGCCGGGGGCGTCCTTATTCTCCTGGGTCTCGATCGCTCGGAAGATACCCCTATCGCTGGGCCCTATCTGGGAACGGGCATGCACGGCGGAGTCATTTACGTTCGCGGTCAGGTGGCCGAGCACCAGGTCGGCGCGGAAGTTGGCATCCTCGAGCTCGACGAAGAGGACTTCACGCTCCTCAACGATATCCTTCAGGAGTACTGTGACGATTTTGAGCTCGACCTAGACGAAGTGATGGGTGAGCCCTTCATTAAGCTGATTCCTATCAGCCACCGGCCCTACGGCAACCTCTACACATATTGAGGCCCCTGGTCCAGGAGAGGGCCGTCCGCCATATTCCTTGACATTCATTGCATTTATTTATTACAAAAAGGGGTTGACTTTTTATTCTAGCGGGCGCCTCCCTAGGCTCTTAGTCATGCCTTACCTCAAGTAGAGCGAGGGTCGGCCCAACAGGCATTTAAGCCGGGCCGGTCCGGCGCAATTTAGGGTCTGGAGTTTTCATGTTTGATTTCCAACGCATCAAGCGCCTACCACCATACGTATTTTCCATTGTCGACGAGCTGAAGATGAAGGCTCGGAGGGCTGGGCACGACATTATCGATTTTGGGATGGGGAATCCCGACCAGCCCACTCCCAGCCACATCGTGGACAAGCTCCTTGAGGCGGTCGAGAAGGGCAAGAACCACCGATATTCGGCCTCCCGAGGGATTACGAAGCTACGAGATGCCATCTGCCAGTGGTATGCCCGGCGCTACGATGTGGAGCTCGACCCCGAATCCGAAGCGGTCGTGACGATAGGCAGCAAGGAGGGAATCGCCCACCTTTCGCTTTCGATCATCGGGCTGGGGGATTTGGTCATGGTCCCCGCACCCACCTACCCGATTCACAGCTACGGGATCATCATCGCAAACGGTAATGTGGTCAACATCCCAGTCTCGCGCGACCATGACTTCTTCGAGGATATGGAGCGGACGTTCAAGACTTTGTGGCCGCGGCCCAAGGTGCTTATCATCAATTTCCCCCATAACCCAACCACCGCCTGTGTAGACCTGGAATTCTTCGAGCGGATAGTGGACTTCGCCCAGGAGAACAACATTATCGTCATCCACGATTTTGCTTACGCCGATCTCGGATACGACGGCTACGAGCCTCCGAGCATGCTGCAGGTTCCCGGCGCAAAGGATGTCGGGGTCGAGTTCTTCAGCCTCTCTAAGAGCTATAACATGCCTGGCTGGCGGGTTGGCTTCGCCGTGGGCAACTCTCAGATTATCGGCGCCTTGACCCGCATGAAAAGCTACCTCGACTACGGAATTTTTCAGCCCATCCAGATTGCCAGCATCATCGCTCTCAACAGCCCTCCTTCGGTGGTGAAAGAGATAAGGGAGACCTACCGGACGCGGCGTGATATTCTGTGCGATGGCCTCAATCGAATAGGGTGGAAGGTGGAAAAACCACAGGCCACGATGTTTCTCTGGGCTGAGATACCGTCCGAGCATAAGAAGGCGGGTTCGCTGGAGTTCGCCAAGTTTCTGGTGGAGAAGGCCAATGTGGCGATCGCTCCTGGCGTAGGTTTCGGCCCGTTCGGCGACGAACACGTCCGCTTTGCCTTGGTGGAAAACGTCCATCGCACGCGGCAAGCGATTAAAGGCATCAAAGAAGCTCTTTAATTACCAGTCGGTGGGAGTTCATCCGTGCGCACATTTCGCGTGGGCCTGCTCGGCCTAGGGACCGTCGGGTGCGGGGTGGCCCAAGTTCTCCAGACCAATCAGGACGTCATTCGTCAACGCTTAGGAGCGGGCATTGAACTGACGCGTATTAGCGATCTCGACCTCGATCGGCCCCGCCCTGTGGAGGTGGACCCGACTCTCCTGACCACGAACGCCCAGGAGGTGGTAAAGGACGAGTCGATCGAGATTGTGGTGGAGCTCATCGGAGGCTACGAGCCCGCCCGCACCCTCTTGCTCCAGGCCCTTGAGCATGGCAAGCACGTGGTGACGGCGAATAAAGCCTTGCTCGCACGCAACGGATTGGAGATATTCGAAGCGGCCGGGCGACGGGGCCTCGACGTAGGCTTTGAGGCGAGTGTGGGGGGTGGTATCCCCATCATCAGGGCCATCAAGGAGGGCTTCTCCGCCGACCGCATTCGCTCCATCTCGTGCATCATCAACGGGACGGGCAACTACATTCTCTCGAAGATGACGGACGAGGGGCGCCCCTTCGAGGAGGTCTTGCGCGAGGCCCAGGAGAAGGGATACGCTGAAGCAGACCCGAGCTTCGATATAGACGGCATCGATTCGGCCCACAAATTGGCTATCTTGGCCTCGCTGGCGTTCGGCACCCCCGTGCCGGAGGAAAAGGTCTTCACCGAGGGCATCCGCCGCATCGAGCCGGTGGATATTGAGTTCGCCCGGGAGTTCGGCTACCGGATCAAGCTGCTGGCCATCGCCAAGGAGATGGACGGCAAGGTGGAAGTGAGGGTCCATCCGACAATGGTCCCGACCACCAATATCCTCTCGACCGTTGACGGCGTCCTAAACGCGGTCCACGTTGAGGGCGACGCCGTGGGGAGCACTATATTCATCGGGCGTGGGGCGGGCTCGTTACCGACGGCGAGCGCGGTCGTGGGCGACATCATCGACATCTGCCGAAACATACTCAAGGGGAGCGCGGGGCGGGTCCCCCCAATGTCCTACCCGCCCGAAGCGTTGCTTCCGCTGCCGATAAGCGATGTCAATGATATCGTGACAGAGTACTACCTTCGCGTCATGGCAGAGGACCAGCCCGGCGTCCTTTCTCAGGTCTCAGGCATTCTGGGTGATAACGGCATCAGCATCTCTTCGGTCATTCAGCGGGGACGCCGCAAGGAGGGGGCCGTGCCAGTTGTCCTGATGACCCATCAAGCCAAAGAGGGGGCTATGCAAATCGCCCTGAAAGCGATTGACGGTCTCGATGTGGTCGCTGGCCCGAGCATGCTAATCCGGGTCGAGAACACCTTGGCCTCAGAGGCTATGGAATAGGCGGAGGAGGCACGAGGCGAGAATGCGCTGGCGAGGAGTCATTGAACGCTATCGAGAGTTCCTGCCGGTGACGGAGGCTACCCCGGTCATCACTCTCAATGAGGGCAACACGCCCCTCATCCAGCTTCGCCGCTTCGTCGAGCTGCTCGGGGTCAACTTGGAGCTCTACGTTAAGTACGAGGGAGTCAACCCGACAGGATCATTCAAGGACCGCGGAATGACTGTGGCCGTGAGCAAGGCGGTTGAGGAGGGCTCTACGGCTGTCATCTGCGCATCGACGGGCAACACGTCGGCCTCGGCGGCGGCCTACGCCGTCAGGGGAAACCTTCGGGCCATCGTGGTGGTGCCCGAGGGCAAGATTGCCGTCGGCAAATTCGTCCAGGCCCTAATCCACCATGCCACGGTCATCCAGGTCAAGGGGAGCTTCGATGATGCGCTCGGCATCGTCTTGGAGATTGTGGAGCGATACCCCATCACCCTGGTCAATTCCCTGAACCCGCACCGGATCGAGGGCCAGAAAACCGCGGCCTTCGAGGTCTGCGACCAGCTGGGGGGGACAGCGCCGACCTACCATATCTTGCCCGTTGGAAACGCGGGAAACATCACCGCCAACTGGCGAGGCTATGTGGAGTATGCTGAGGCGGGCCGCGTGTCCCGAACACCCGTCATGATGGGCTTTCAAGCTGAGGGAGCGGCCCCCATCGTGAGGGGTCAGGTTGTCGAGAGCCCTGAGACCCTCGCCACCGCCATCCGCATCGGCAACCCGGCCAGCTGGAAAGAAGCCGTCGAGGCCGCGGAGGACAGCGGGGGCCTCATCGACATGGTCAGCGACGAGGAGATCATCGAGGCGTACCGTCTCATCGCCAGCCGGGAGGGCATCTTCTGTGAACCGTCCTCGGCGGCCGCCCTTGCGGGTGTCGTAAAATACGCCGCCAAGGGTTACTTTCAAGACGGCGACGTAGTGGTATGCACCTTGACGGGCCACGGCCTCAAGGACATCGGATTGGCCCAGGCCGTCTCTCCCGAGCCCCGGACAGTTCTGCCCGACGTCGATGCCGTCGCTGAGATCTTGCAGCTTTGAAAAGAGAGAGGGAACCCGCTCTATGAAATACTGTGTGCTGTTGGCCGACGGAGCGAGCGACCACCCCTGCGAAGAGCTGGGCGGGCGCACCCCTCTTGAGGCGGCCCACATCCCCTCGCTGGACGCCATTGCAAGGAACGGCATCACCGGCTCCCTGCGCACCATCCCCGAGGGCATGCCGCCCGGGAGCGATGTCGGCAACCTGTCCGTCTTCGGCTACGATCCGAAGACCAGCTACACGGGGCGCTCGCCCCTGGAGGCGGCCGCCATGGGTGTCGCTCTTGCCCCGGAGGATGTCGCCTTCCGATGCAATCTCGTCACCCTGGGCTTTGACGCCGACGCCCTGGTCATGGAGGACTACAGCGCGGGCCATATCTCCACCGAGGATGCCGAGGCGCTCATCTCGACCCTGGCCCAGGAGCTTGGCAACGAGACCTTTAGGCTCTACCCCGGGGTAAGCTACCGCCACCTTCTGGTCTGGCGCGAGGGGCACGATGGGATGGTCCTGACCCCGCCCCATGACATCTCCGACCAGCCCGTCGCTCCCTATCTGCCAAAGGGTGAAGGCACCGGGCCTCTGATTGAGCTGATGACCAGCGCCCAGATGCTCCTGAAGGCCCATCCTGTCAACCGGAGCCGGGAGGAAAGGGGCGAGAAGGCGGCCAATTCTATATGGCTTTGGGGGCAGGGCAGGGCACCCAGGCTAGAGCCATTCAAGGAGCGCTATGGGGTGGAGGGCGCAGTCATCTCGGGGGTCGATCTCGTCAAGGGGATAGGGCTGCTGGCGGGCCTAGAATTCATCGCCGTGCCCGGGGCGACCGGCTACCTCGATACAAACTACCGGGGCAAGGCTGACTACGCCCTGGATGCTCTCAGCGAGAAAGATTTCGTCTACGTCCACGTGGAGGCGTTCGACGAGGCGGGACACCTTGGAGATGCGAAAAAGAAGGTCGAGGCCCTGGAGGACTTCGACCGCCTACTCGTGGCGCCCCTTCTGGAGGGGCTCGAAGCCATGGGGCCGTTCCGGGTTCTCCTCTGCCCGGACCACCCCACGCCCGTCTCCTTGAAGACCCATGTGGCCGAACCGGTACCGTACGCCCTTTGGGACTCGACCCGGCCCGGCGACGCTGTGGAGCGATACACCGAGGCATGTCGTGAAGAGGGCTCCCGGCATTTTCCGGAGGGCCATACCATTATGGCCTATTTCTTGAGGCATGATAGGGAGTAAGATGGCGCTCGTAGTTCAAAAATATGGAGGCACTTCCGTTGGCGACCTTCAGAAAATACGTGAAGTAGCGAAACAGGTCGCGGCGAGGGTTGACGGGGGCGACCAGGTCGTGGTGGTTCTATCAGCCATGGAGGGAGAGACCGACCGGCTCCTCGATATGGCCCTTAAGCTGACGGACGAGCCCGACGGCCGGGAGATCGATCAGCTCATCGCCAACGGCGAGCGCATCTCCATCAGTCTGCTGACCTTGGCCCTGCAAAGCATGGGCTATAAGGCCAAATCCTTGACGGGCCGCCAGGTGGGGATTATAACCGATACCAATCATACGAACGCACGCATCATCAGCGCCGATGCTGACAAAGTCCGCCGGACCCTGGAGGAAGGCTGCATCTGCGTGGTGGCAGGCTTTCAGGGCATCAGCCTCAACGACGATGTGACGACCCTCGGCCGGGGTGGCTCCGATACGACGGCCGTAGCCCTGGCGGCGGCCACCGGGGCTGAAGTCTGTGAAATCTACACCGATGTCGACGGCATCTATACGGCCGACCCGAGCGTCGTCCCATCGGCCCGGCGGTTGAAGACCATCTTCTACGACGAAATGCTGGAGCTGGCGAGCCTGGGGGCGAAGGTGCTCCACGCCAGGAGCGTGGAGTTCGGCAAACGCTACGGGGTGCCCATTCTGGTAAAATCCGCCTTCGGGGCGGGGGAGGGTACTATGGTGGTTGAGAGGCAGCCCGGCATGGAAGAGGTGACGGTGGCCGGCGTCACATCTAGCAAGGACCAGGCGAAGGTGACCATCCTTGGGGTGCCCGACCGACCCGGCATCGCCGCGATTATCTTCGAGACCGTGGCCGAGCACAACGTAGTGGTGGATATGATTGTCCAGAACATCTCCGAGGAGGGCCTCACCGACATCTCCTTCACTGTGAGCCGGGACGATGCCGAACGCACCCAGAAGCTGATGCGGGAGGTGGCCAAAGAGATCGGGGCCCGCGATACGACCCTCGATACGGGCATCGTGAAGGTCTCGATCGTGGGGGCTGGCATGCGGAGCGCCCCGGGGGTGGCTGCTCGGATGTTCCGCACGTTGGCCAACGAGGGAATAAACATTATAATGATCTCCACCTCGGAGATTAAGGTCTCCTGTATTGTGGAGGAGAAATTCTCCGATGAGGCCGTCCGGGTGCTCCACGAGGCCTTCGAGGAGGCCTCCCCGCCGGCCGGCGGGGAGTAGGCCTCTGCGGGGCACGGCGTTATGAGCTCGGGCCTGCGCGAGGTTTAAACAAGCATGAGCGGACGTCATATAAAATTAGCTTATTCGGAAATTCGCGGAAATTCGCGGAAAACGCCGGGCGGGACGGAATCCGTTCCGCTCTCGGCAGGAGCCCGGAAAACGGCCGGACGGGACGGGAGGTGTTCCGCTCTCGGCGGGAGGAAGAAACCATGACATACCAGGAACTGGTCTTGGCCCTCGAGCAATACTGGCACGACTACGGCTGCATTATCCAGCAGCCGTACGATCTGGAGATCGGCGCCGGCACGATGAACCCCGCCACATTCCTTCGGGCCCTGGGGCCTGAGCCGTGGAACGTGGCCTATGTCGAGCCCTCTCGCCGGCCCACCGATGGCCGCTACGCCGAAAACCCCAGCCGCCTCCAGCACTACTATCAGTACCAGGTGATTCTGAAGCCCAGCCCCGACGACCTTCAGGAGCTCTACCTCAATAGCCTGAAGGCGTTCGGTATCGATCCGCTGGAGCACGACATCCGCTTCGTCGAGGACGACTGGGAAAGCCCCACCCTCGGCGCCTGGGGTCTCGGATGGGAGGTCTGGCTCGACGGGATGGAAATCACTCAGTTTACCTACTTCCAGCAGTGTGGCGGCATCGACCTCAAGCCCATAAGCGGCGAGCTCACCTACGGAATCGAGCGCATCGCAATGTACCTGCAGGATATAGACAACATTTTCGATTTGGAATGGACCCAGGGCCTAACGTACGGCGATGTCCACAAGCAGAGCGAGTACGAGTGGTGCGTCTATAATTTTGAGGAGAGTAATGCCCAGATGCTCTTCCAGCTCTTCGAAATGTTTGAGGCGGAGTCCAAGCAATTGCTGGGCAAGAACCTCATCTGGCCCGCCTACGATTACTGTCTCAAGTGCTCGCACGTCTTCAACCTGCTCGACGCCCGGGGGGCCATCAGTGTTAATGAGCGGACGAGTTACATCGGGCGTGTCCGGGAACTGGCGCGCGGATGCGCCGAGGGCTACGTCAAACAGCGCGAAGAGATGGGCTACCCGCTTATAGAGAAGGGCGTGTGGGCCGAACTCATAAAAGCATAGCCGAAGGCAGACCTGCTATAGAACGGTCTGATTGGTGGAGGGGGGACGAGAAATATGACGAAAGAGCTCATCTTGGAGATCGGGACTGAAGAGATTCCGACCGGTTTTATGGAGCCCGCGTTCGATTATCTGAGGCGCTCCATCACACGGGGGCTTCGGGACAATGGCATCGCACACGGCGAGATGGTAGTGACGGGCACCCCTCGAAGGCTTTTTTGCTGTGTTAAGGCGGTTGCGGACAAAACCGCCGATGTCACCGAAGAGGTCATCGGCCCTGCAAAGCGCATCGCCTATGACGATAAGGGCCGGCCCACCAAGGCGGCCCAAGGATTTGCCCGGAGCCAGAAAGTCAGTGTCAAGGACCTTAAGATCGTCAAGACCGACCGGGGCGATTACGTCTGCGTGCGGAGGAAGACGAAGGGCAAGTCGGCGATGCCCGCCCTCCAAGAGCTTCTGCCGCGTATCATCGACTCCATACCCTTTGCCAAGCAAATGCGTTGGGGCAACTACGATGTGCGCTTCGCTCGACCGGTACACTGGATTGTCGCCGTCCTGGGCGGCAAGGTCATCCCCTTCAGCTACGGGGCCGTCACCAGCGGAAACCGCTCACGCGGCCACCGCTTCCTCGCCCCCGGCGAGTTCAAGGTGACGAGCTTGTCCAAGTATCTTAAAGACGCCAAGGCCCGTCACGTGGTCGTGGACCACGAGGAGCGGAAGGCCATGATCCGCCGCCAGGTCACTCAGCTCGCCAAGCGCCACGGCGGCCACCTCATCGACGACGAGGATCTTCTGGAGGAGGTGGCCTTCCTGGTCGAAGAGCCCTCGGCCGTCTTGGGCTCCTTCGACGATCGTTTTCTCCAGCTTCCCGACCAAGTGCTTATCACCTGCATGCGGAGCCACCAGAGGTATTTCGCCGTCGTTGACGCCAAAGGCAAGCTCATGCCCTATTTCATCACGGTGAACAACACCAAGGCCAGGCGTCCAAAGGAGGTGGCCCGGGGCAACGAGTACGTCCTTAGGGCCCGGCTCGCTGATGCGGACTTCTTCTACATCGAGGACCGGAAGAAACCCCTCGGGGACTTCGTAGAGGCCCTAAAAGACGTCCTCTATCAGTCGAAGCTCGGAACTAGCTACGAGAAAGTGGAGCGTTTTGAGAAGGTCGCCGCATGGTTGGCCCGAAAGCTCGACGGCGCAAAGAAGGCTAAAGACGTCTCCCAGGTGGCG
Organism: Nitrospinota bacterium; assembly: GCA_022562795.1. GTDB lineage: Bacteria > JADFOP01 > JADFOP01 > JADFOP01 > JADFOP01 > JADFOP01. The sequence goes on along the minus strand of JADFOP010000006.1, from coordinate 46,647 downwards.
TGGCTCTCAAAGGCCGACCTTGAAACAAGCATGATTTACGAGTTTCCCGAGCTTCAGGGCCTGATGGGCCGGGAGTACGCCCGGCTTCAGGGCGAGAAAAAGGAAGTTTATCAAGGCATTTACGATCATTACCTGCCGAAATTTGTCGGCGATGAACTGCCCAAGACCTTCAGCGGGGCCGTCGTCTCCGTTGCCGACAAGATCGACACAATCTGCGGAAACTTCGGCATCGGCGTGACACCCACCAGCGCCGGCGACCCATACGCCCTTCGCCGCCAAGGGGCGGGCATCGTCACCATTCTCCTGGACAGGGGATTTCGCATCTCCCTCCAGGAACTTATCAAGAAGGCCATTGGACAGCTTGGCAAGAAAGTAGAGCTGCCGTCCCAGAAGGTTTCCCAGGATGTCCTGGACTTCCTAAGGGGACGCTTCGCCTTCCTTATGACCCAGCAGCGTAATTTCCAGCCCGACACCGTCGACGCCGTGCTCGCCCTTGGGTTCGACGATGTGGTGGATTCGGCGAGGAGGGTGGAGGCTCTCTCGGCATGGCGCAAGCAGAAGGACTTCAAGGCCATAACCACAGCCTTCAAGCGGGTCATAAACATTCTCGCGACCTCCCAAAAGCCCGGCTCGCTCGCCCCGAGGCGCTTAAAAGAGCCTGCGGAGAAGCGGCTCTACCAAATGACCCGGCAGGTGGCCGCGGCGGTGACAAAAGCTGAAGCGAAAGGCCGGTACAAGGAAGCGCTCGCCCAGCTCGCAAAGCTACGGCCCGTCATAGACCGCTTTTTTGACGAGGTTTTGGTCATGGATAAGGATAAGGCGGTGCGGGCGAACCGAATAGCCCTGCTCGGCCAGGTGGCGGAGCTCTTCTCCCGGCTGGCGGATTTCAGCAAGCTTAAGGCAGCTTGAGTCGTCTCCTTAAAAGAGCCACGGGCCCAAATGCGCCGCGCCTGGCATAGGGCCCCGGCCCGCCGCTTTTCATTGCGCCGCCCATCGCCGCATCCCTCCTCCCCTTAGCAGGTGGTCCTGGCTTTGCGATATCTTTCGTTGTGGTTCTCATTGCAGAGAGAGCCGTATGATTGGAGAAATTGATGCTGTTCGTCCGGTATCGCCGCGGCGCTCACGAGCGGATGGGAATCTTGCGCGATGGAGTCATTACCGAGATTTACGGCTCCTACCTTGGGCATTATGCTGAGACCGGCCGGACATTGCCCCTCGAAGAGGTAACGCTGCTGGCGCCCACCAAACCGTCGAAGGTTGTTGTTGTGGGCCTGATGTACCGGGCTCACATAGAGGAGCTCGGATGGGAGACACCCGAGGAGCCTCTCATCAGCCTGAAACCCTCCACGACAGTTATAGGTCCGGGAGAGGCCATCCATCTCCCAGAAGGGGTGGGTCGGGTGGACTACGAAGGGGAGGTGGCGATCGTCGTAGGGCGTCCCATGCACGCAGTGGCGCCAGAGGAGGTGGCAGACTACCTCCTTGGTGTGACCTGCATCAACGACGTTACGGCCCGGGACCTTCAGTCCAAAGACGGTCAGTGGACCAGGGCCAAAGGATTTGATACTTTCTGCCCTCTTGGGCCGGGCGTCGCGTCGGGTCTTGACATAAACAGCCTGGCCATCCGAACCGAGGTCAACGGGGAGGTGCGTCAAGACTCGAATACTAAGGATTTCATCCGTGCCGCCGAGGATTTGGTGAGCTTCATATCGCACGTCATGAGCCTCCTGCCGGGCGATGTCATCGCCACGGGCACCCCAAGCGGGATAGGCCCCCTTCAAGCGGGGGACGAGGTGGCCGTGACTGTCGAGGGAGTCGGTACGCTCAGAAACCCCGTAGTGGCGGCCTGAGCCGCTGGCTCGTCCCTTCCCCATGGCGACAATTCGAATAAAAGAAGAGGATTTTTCAGACGGCTGCGCTGGCGGGAACGCCAGGGAGGTTCTCAGCCTTCCAAGTGGAGTGGGAAATTTCTTTGCGTTTCGCTTTCAATGGCTCCATATTTGCAGTAGGAATAGATAGAAAAAAGTGTGCTGAGATTCCCGCGTTCGCACTGGTAGCGGGAAGGGTTTTGGAGGAATTACCATGAGTCGAAATTGGCGGGCGGGAGACGTCATTGAAATTGGCGAAATGGAGGGGAACGCCGAGAGGAGTCTTGACGCCGGGGAGGGTGTTGAGAAGAAGGAGCCCCGTACGGTGAGTATTCTGGTCGAGACGGGGGACAAACCGGGGGTCTTGGCCGAAGTCGCCGACGCTATCGCCGCTTGCCAGGTCAACATCTCCGAGTGCGTTATCAAAACGACCGGCGACGAGCGGGCGCACATGAACTTCGCCATTGAGGTCACAGAGCTTAAACAACTGGACCAGGTGATGAGCGAGGTCGAGGCGCTCGAGTCCGTGATACTCGCTCGCCGGATTGTTAGCGGGCAACGCAAAGTCGCGATTGTGGGAAAATCGGGGATTGACGGAGATGGCCAGAGGTGGGCCGAGCTCCGGAGTGGCGAGATCGTATACCCCGATTCGACCTCCTATCGGAACTTATCGATCGAAGCAGAAGAAATGGTGACCAAAGGCTGAGGGTGGTGACCCTCCCTTCCCCAGCGCGGGATGCTGTGAGAGCTAGCAATTTCAATCGGTTGCGCTGTTCATCAAAATTGCCCGGTTCACTAGCTCATTAGAATCGGTCGGGGGAGCGGTCACTGCATTCAACAGCGCGAAACCTTCTTTACTCAACAACCGATAGGAGATATCAGGAGCTGCTCGAGGGCTCGTTGGGAGCATGTTGATGGGCCAAGCAAAGTATATCTATTTCTTCGGGGCGGGCAAAACCGAAGGAAATGCAGGGATGAAAAATCTCCTGGGGGGGAAGGGGGCCAATTTGGCCGAGATGGCCAATCTGGGCATTCCCGTCCCCCCTGGGTATACCATAACCACCGAGGCGTGTGTCCACTACCATCGCCATAAGAAGGCCCCTGGCGGGATGTGGGATCAGGTTGAAAAGGCCTTAGCCCGGCTGGAGCGCGTCACGAAGCAACGATTCGGCGATCCCGATAACCCCTTGCTGCTGTCTGTGCGCTCTGGCGCCCGGGTCTCGATGCCCGGAATGATGGATACGGTGCTCAACATCGGGCTCAATAACGCCACGGTGGACGGCTTAGCCCGACGGAGCGCCAATCCCCGCTTCGCCTACGATAGCTTCCGCCGCCTCATTAATATGTTCGCCGTGGTGGTGATGGATATCGCCCACCACCATTTCGAGGACATAATCTCTGCCAAGAAGCAGGAGAGGGGCGTCACCCTTGATACGGAGCTTACGGCCGAGGACCTCAAGGAGGTTTCCTTCAGCTATGAGGCCTTGGTCAAAAGCTTTAATAACAAGACTTTCCCCAAAAATCCCTTAGAGCAGTTAAAGATGGCCATCAATGCCGTCTTCGAGTCTTGGGATAATCCCCGAGCCGTCACATATCGGCGCCTTAACAATATTCCTGAAGAATGGGGGACCGGCGTCAACGTTCAAGCCATGGTCTTTGGAAACCTGGGAAAGACCTCCGGCTCCGGTGTGGCGTTCACGAGAGACCCGGCCACGGGGGCAAATCGCTTCTACGGGGAGTATCTTATCAACTCCCAGGGCGAGGATGTCGTCGCCGGGATTCGAACCCCCCTGCCTATTAGCAAATTGAAACGCCAGATGCCCAAAGTGTACAACCAACTGGAGGATATTCACGGCCGCCTGGAGCGCCACTATAAAGATATGCAGGATATCGAGTTCACCATCCAGGAGGGCGAGCTCCATCTGCTCCAGACCCGGACGGGAAAGCGCACGGCCCAAGCCGCCATCAAGATTGCCGTGGACATGGTCAAAGAAGGCTTAATCGACGAGCGAGAGGCCTTGATGCGCATCGACCCTCAGCAGCTCGACCAGCTGCTGCATCCTATGTTCGACCCAGAGGCCACCTATACACCGGTTGCCCGTGGTCTGCCCGGCTCCTCAGGGGCGGCCGTCGGGCAGGTCGCCTTTAGCTCCCGTAAGGCCGGAGCGTGGGGGGCCCATGGGAAAAAAGTCATTCTGGTCCGGAACGAGACCTCGCCCGAGGATGTGGGGGGCATGGCCGCCTCCCAGGGCATTCTGACGGCAACCGGCGGACTGACAAGCCACGCGGCCGTGGTCGGCCGGAGCATGGGCAAGTGCGTCGTCGTGGGCTGCAGCGCTCTCAAAGTGGACGAGAAAAAGGGCCGGATGCGGGTCAACGGCTATGAGGTAAAGGAGGGCGATTGGATCTCCATTAACGGCGCCACCGGGGACATTATCCTCGGCAAGGTTCCTCTCATTGAGCCCACCTTGAGCAGAGATTTTGAGACGTTCATGAAGTGGGCCGACAAGGTCCGCCATCTGGAGGTGTGGGCCAACGCCGACACCCCGAAGGATGCCGGGACGGCCCTGCGTTTCGGCGCCCAAGGCATCGGCCTCGCCCGCACCGAGCACATGTTCTTCACTGACGAGCGTTTGCCCCTGGTGCGCCAGATGATTTTGGCGGAGAATGGCCAAGAGCGGGCCGCTATTCTGAAAAAGCTTTTGCCCATGCAGCGCAAGGACTTCGAGGGCATTTTCACCGTAATGAAAGGCCGCCCTGTGGTCATACGCCTCCTCGACCCTCCCCTCCACGAGTTTTTGCCCCGCCGGGAGGATTTACTTGAAGAGCTTTATAAAGAAAAGTCACGTAAAGCTATTCGTAAAAAGCGAATAGAGCAGCTGGAAAATTACCTTCACGCGGTGGAGTCTCATCACGAGTTCAACCCCATGCTGGGCCATCGGGGCTGTCGCCTCGGTATCACATTCCCCGCCATCTATGACATGCAGGTCCGGGCAATCATGGAGGCGGCTCTGAAGCTCAAGAAAAAGGGGCGCCGGGTCCGGCCGGAAATTATGATACCTCTCACCGGGACTTTGGGCGAGATGGCCATCATGAGGGAAAACACCGTGCGCGTTGCCGAGGAGGTGCTCAAGAAGGCCAAGACGCGCATCCGTTACACGGTAGGTACTATGATTGAGATTCCACGGGCCTCGTTGATCGCCGACAAAATCGCCGAGTACGCCGATTTTTTCTCTTTCGGCACCAATGACATGACCCAGATGATGTTCGGCTACAGCCGGGACGACATCGGGAAGTTCCTCCCCTTCTACGTGGAGCAGGGCATCCTCGAGGCCGACCCGTTTTCGACCATTGATGTCGAAGGGGTCGGAGAGATGATAGAGATTGGGGTCAGGCGGGGTCGCTCGGCCCGGCCGGACCTCAAGATAGGCATCTGCGGAGAGCATGGTGGCGAGCCTGCCAGCATTGAGTTTTGCCATAAGGTGGGGCTAAATTATGTCTCTTGCTCCCCATACCGTATTCCCGTCGCCCGCCTGGCGGCCGCCCAGGCGGCCATCAAGGCTTCCCGCTGAGCGCCTCGGACGAGAAGAAGCACGCCATTCATCCATGAGCCGTGCCACCGCCCTCTAACGGGGCGGCTTTCGGCGTTTCTTGGGAAATATATTGAGCCGCGAATATCCCGCACACCCCATGGTTGGCGTCGGGGCCATTATTTTCGACCAGGGCCGACGCCGGGTTCTCCTGGTGAAGCGTGGCCGCGAGCCCGCTCAAGGGCGCTGGAGCTTCCCGGGGGGCCTTGTGGAGGTGGGCGAGTCCCTTGGCGAAGCTCTCCAAAGGGAGATCCGCGAGGAGACGGGCCTTACTGTGGAGGTGGGTCCTCTTGTCGAGGTGGTGGACCGCGTCATCTACGACGACGCCGAGCGGGTTCGCTACCACTACATTCTGGTCGATTACCTCTGCACGGCGCTTCCGGACGAGCCGCTTGGGGCCTCGGATGTGGATGAGGCCCGCTGGTTCGAGATCGAGCAGCTCGAGGGGCTTGAGATGACAGAGGGCGCCGTCGAGGTGATCGCCAAGGCGCTTGAGATTGACCGTCGTGAGGCCGAAGGCAGATAAGTTCCACTGTTTTCAGGTCCTTAGCCAAAGCAACTCCCTTGACAAAACAATAGATATCAGGATATATTGATTCTAGAGAAGTAGTAAACATAGGGATAAGACACCACCTTCGGGGCAGGGCGAAATTCCCTACCGGCGGCAAGAGCCCGCGACCCCCGCTAACTCCCAGCGGGGTTGATCCGGTGGAATTCCGGAGCCGACCGTGAGAGTCGGGATGGGAGAAGGTGGCAGGTGACCGGAGCCGGTCCAGAGGGAGACGCTGCTGACCGGTGTGCGTTGTGTTGTCTGCCACCCCAACGCCCCAGCGGCGTCGGGGATTTTTTATGATGCGCGAGGAACACGAAAAGTGGATGCGCCGGGCCCTTGAGCTGGCCCAGAGAGGGCGGGGGCGAACGAGCCCCAACCCCATGGTGGGGGCCCTTCTCCTCAAGGAAGGCCGGATCGTGGGCGAGGGCTTTCACGCGCGGGCCGGCGAGCCCCATGCCGAGGCGAATGCGCTCAGTGCCGCGGGGTCGGATGCGGCCGGGGCGACCCTTTACGTGACGCTGGAGCCCTGCGTCCAGTACGGCCGTACCCCTCCGTGTGTAGACGCCATCTTGGAGGCGGGGGTCGCTCGGGTGATTATCGGAACGCGCGATGTCAACCCCCAGGTTGCGGGCCGGGGCGTAAGAAGCTTGGTGGACGCAGGGGTTCCCGTGGAGGCGGGCATCCTTGAGGAGGAGTGTCGTCGCCTCAACGAGGCGTACGTCACTTGGATGACGGAGCGGCGGCCCTTCGTTATTCTGAAGGCGGCCGTGAGCCTCGACGGCAAGATTGCGACCTACCGGGGAGATAGCCGTTGGATTTCCACCGAGGCTTCCCGTCGGCGGACCCACGCGCTACGAAACGAAGTCGACGCCGTCATGGTGGGAGCGGAAACTGTGGTCCGGGACGACCCCGAGCTGACCGTCCGGCTTCTCGAGGGCGATGTGCGCAATCCACTCAGAGTTGTGGTGGACAGCGCTTTGCGAATCCCTCCGACCAGCCGCCTATTGACCGAGCGGCCGGAGGTGAAGACCCTTGTGGCAACCACAGCCAAGGCGCCCATGGAGCGCAGGGAAGCCGTCGAGGCCTTGGGCCGCGAAGTCCTCGTCCTGCCCGAGCGGGATGGGCGCGTCGACATGCCTGCCCTCATGGAGAAGCTCGCCGAAAGAGAGGTCTTAAACCTCCTGCTCGAGGGCGGGGGCCAGCTAAACGCCTCGATGTTAGAGGCGGGCCTAGTAGACCGATTGCACGTCGTTATCGCACCGATGCTAATTGGAGGGCGGGAAGCCCCGACACTCCTGGACGGCCTCGGGGCGGGATCCATAAAAGAGGCCTGGCGCCTAAAGGACCTGCGCATTGAGGAGGTGGAGGGCGACCTCCACGTCGAGGCATCGGTGGTGAAGCGGCGCTGAGCGAGGAGGACGATGTTCACCGGGCTGATTGAAGAGCAGGGCGCCATCGAGGCGATTACTCGCCGCGATGACGGCGTGCGGTTTGTCGTAAGCACTGGGGTTTTGGCGAAGGAGCTGGAAGTCGGCCAAAGCCTGGCCGTCGATGGAGTCTGCCTGACGGCGGTGGAGGTTAGCGAGACCAACGTCGCGCTCGACCTCTCCGCCGAGACGCTTCGCCGCACCACCTTGGGCTACAAGAAGGTCGGCGGCAGGTGCAATCTGGAGCTGCCCATGCGCCTTGGGGCCCGCCTTGGGGGCCACCTCGTGACCGCCCACATCGACGGCGTAGGGGTGATCTCTGATATCCGGCCCGAGGCCAACTCCCTCTGGGTGACCATTGAGGCCCCGCAAGAGGTGATGCGCTACATCGTGCCTAAGGGCTCGGTGGCTGTGGACGGCGTTAGCCTCACGGTAGCGGCCCATACAGAGAGCAGTTTCAGCGTGGCCCTCATCCCCCATACTGAGGAGGTCACAACTCTCGGAGCGGCCAAGGTGGGGAAGGCCGTCAACATAGAAGCAGACATCATTGGTAAGTACGTCGAGCGCTTCGTCGCCGAGCGTTTCAGTGATGAGGTCTCGGGCTCTACTGGCATCACGAAGGATTTTCTAGTCCAGCACGGTTTCGCTGAATAAGGGAGGTGTGCTTCATGTCATTTCGTCCCATCGAGGAAATCCTCGAGGATATCCGCTTGGGCAAGATTATTATTCTCGTTGACGACGAAGACCGGGAAAATGAGGGTGACCTGGTGATCGCTGCCGAGAAGGTCACCCCGGATGCCATAAATTTCGCGATTAAAAACGGTGGCGGCCTCATATGCCTTGCCCTAACTCCCGGGCGGGTCGAGGAGCTCAAGCTGCCTCAGATGGTCGATGATAACAGCGCTCACTTCCACACGGCTTTCACCGTATCGATCAGCGCGCGCGAAGGAGTCACTACAGGTATTTCCGCCTACGACCGGTACCGGACAATCCTCACGGCCATTGATTTGGGCGCGAGCCCCCAGGACCTCACCAGGCCGGGCCACGTCTTCCCCCTCAGGGCCAGAAATGGAGGGGTCCTCGTTAGATCCGGCCACACCGAAGGGGCCGTTGATCTGGCTCGCCTGGCGGGCCTCTTTCCGGCAGGGGTTATCTGTGAAATTCTAAACGAAGACGGGACCATGGCCCGCGTTCCCGAGCTGGAGCGCTTCGCCGAGGAGCACGACCTCAAAATGTGCTCCGTCAAGGACCTTATCGCCTACCGGATGCGCACCGAGTCATTCGTTTCGGTCGCCGCCCGGACCACCATCCCCACGGATTTAGGGGACTTCAATGCGGTGGCCTACAAGAATACGATTCACGACCAGACGCACCTGGCTCTCATACGAGGAGAGATTGACATCGAGCGCCCGGTGCTGGTGCGGCTACACTCCCAGTGCCTCACGGGAGATGTCTTTGGCTCCCATCGCTGCGACTGCGGCGAGCAGCTCCAGGCGGCCTTAAGGATGATTTCCGAGGCAGGGAGCGGGGTCCTCTTATACCTCCAGCAAGAAGGCCGAGGGATCGGTCTCCTCAATAAACTAAAGGCCTACGAGCTCCAGGACGAGGGCCTCGATACGGTAGAGGCCAACGAGACCCTGGGCTTCAAGGACGATCTCAGGGATTATGGGATCGGGGCCCAAATTTTAGTGGATTTGGGGCTCAAGAAGATCCGGCTCTTGACGAACAACCCGCGCAAAATCGTCGGGCTGGCCGGCTACGGCCTGGAGGTGGTCGAGCGCGAGCCGCTCGTCATGGCGCCGCGCGATACGAACGTCCGTTACTTGGCCGCCAAGCGTTCCAAGCTAGGCCACCTCATCGAGAACCTCTAGAGAACCGCAGGGGCTTAGTCAATGCCGCGATACATCGAAGGGAAGCCTAAGGGCGACGGAAAAAAGATGGGCATCGTCGTCAGCCGCTTCAACGATTTCATCACCTCCCGGCTCTTGGAGGGAGCCCTCGACGCCCTGGCGCGTACGGGGGTGGCCGACGAGGACATAAGCGTGGTCCGGGTGCCCGGCGCCTTCGAGATTCCACTGGCAGCTAAATGGCTGTCCGCCAGCGGCGACTTCGATGCGGTTATTTGTCTTGGAGCGGTCATCCGGGGTGAGACGCCTCACTTTGACTACATCGCCGGCGAGGCGGCCAAAGGTATTTCCCAATTGAGCATGGAGTTCAGCATGCCCGTAGTCTTCGGCCTGCTCACGACTGATAACATTGAGCAGGCAATTGAGCGGGCTGGCGGCAATTCCGACAACAAGGGCTTCGAGGCGGCGATGGCGGCCGTTGAGATGGCGAGCCTTAACGATGAGCTATGAATCCGATTCCACCACCAGCCGACGCGAATCGCGGGAGGTTGCCGTCAAACTCCTCTACCAGTGGGACATGACGGAGCAAAACATTGCGGACCTCTTGGAATCGTATCGCACGGTAGCCGACGCGCCTCTCGTCCTCGATGCCTTCTGTTTGGAGCTTGTCGAGGGGACGGTCAAGGAGCGGGAGGCCATCGACGCAGAAATTCGCCGCTGGTCCACTCACTGGAGCCTAGAGCGGATGAGCACCGTGGACCGAAGCATCCTTAGGCTCGCACTCTACGAGCTCCTCTTCCGGCTCGACATCCCGCCCAAGGCGACCGTCAACGAAGCCATCGAGATAGCCAAGAAGTTCTCCACGGCCGACTCCGCGGCCTTTGTCAATGGTATCTTAGACCAGGCCCTGCGGGCTCGTATCGAAAAGGAGGTCGAGGAGGAGACGTCTCCGTGCGATTAATCCTGGCACGCCGCCCATTCACCGACCTCCTAACCCCCTTGCTGCTCCTCTCACTATTCAGCGACAGGCTCCCCACCAGGGGCCATACGGCATGGTGCGACTGGCGCCTGGACGGCGCTATTGCGAGATTGGTTTTAGATGGGAGCCTCACGGGGCAGCTTGGCCAGAAGCACTTGATCGGTGGGGCCGACAGGGTGGGGGCGGAACGGGTGCTGCTGTTCGGGTTTGGGCCGGCTTCGGCCATGAACCCTGATAAGTTGCAAAAGGCCGTTGCCTTGGCGGCGGCTGACGTGGCGAAGCTAAAGTTTGGAGGCTGGAGCCTTGGAGTGATGGGGCGTGAGCTGGAGGCTATCTCCTACCAGGATGCGGCGGCCTCGACGCTGAGGGGTCTGCTTCAGGCCAGCGGGCGGGATGAAGCCATCCGCATAGTCGAGGAGGAGCCTGAGAGCTTCGCACTCCTTGTGCGAGAAGCGCCGATCTGGCTACAGGCCATGGCTGGGACGTATGGTCGTGAGTTCGACCTGGTTTTGGAGGACGAGGGGTGAGGATCGCCATCCTCGCTGACGTCCATGCCAACCTCGAAGCCCTTGAGGCCGTCCTCGAGCACCTCTCCGATGAGTCGGTCGACCGGGTTGTTTGCCTCGGTGATATTGTTGGCTATGGAGCCGACCCAAACCCCTGCTGTGATAGGATTCGAGAAACGGCAGAGGTGGTTGTGGCGGGCAACCACGACCGCGGCGCCGTCGGCCTGACCGATGTCTCATCTTTCAACCCCTTTGCCCGCAAGGCGATTCAATGGACCGCCCGGATGCTTGAAAAAGATCATATCCCATACCTCGAAGCTCTGCCGTTGACCATGACCCTCTTTGGGGAAGGGGCGACGTTAGTCCACGCTACACCTAGCATGCCCGAGGCCTGGGAATACCTATTTGACCCGGCCGATGCGCTGGATGAGTTTGCGGCCTTCACCACCAGGTGTTGTTTCGTGGGCCATACTCACTGCCCCACCGCATTCGCGCAGAACCCCAACGGGGAGATGGCCGGCGTTCACTTTGACCGGCTGCGGATGAAAATCGGCTACCGCTACATAATCAATGTTGGCAGCGTGGGCCAGCCTCGCGACGGAGACCCGAGGGCAGCCTATGCGGTCTACGACCACGCTGCGGGCGCCCTTGAGCTGCATCGGGTGGATTACGATATCGAGACGGCCGGGGAAAAGATTCTCAAGGCCGGCCTTCCGCCCGCCTTCGCTAAGAGGCTGAGCCACGGCCTTTAGGTTCCGTCGGGGTTGCCAAGCTCGTCGCAAGTGTGGTATTGAACGGGGCGACCAGCGAGACCCCACCGTTGTTAATTCCCTGATGGGATGATGGGTAGCGCGTCTGCAGGCGGTCTCCCCATATTCCTCAATAGCCCGTCGCGGGCCATGACTGACAACCGCTACATTGCAAAATCAATCGAGGCGAAGTGGCAGGCCTGCTGGGAAGAGGCCCAGCGCTTCAAGACTGAGGAGGATTCCTCCAAGCCGAAGTATTACGTCTTGGAGATGTTTCCCTACCCCTCGGGCGAGATTCACATGGGCCACGCCCGCAACTACGTTATAGGCGACGTCCTGGCCCGATACCTCATGATGAAGGGCTATACAGTGCTCCACCCGATGGGGTGGGACGCCTTCGGCCTGCCCGCCGAGAACGCGGCCATCGAGCGTGGGATTCACCCCAACACCTGGACGCAAGAGAACATCTCGACGATGCGGCGCCAGCTCAAGGCCCTCGGGTTGTCCTACGATTGGGACAGGGAGGTGGCAACCTGCGATCCGACCTACTATCGCTGGAACCAGTGGATTTTCCTCAAGATGTATGAGATGGGCTTGGCATACAAGAGGCTTTCGACGGTCAACTGGTGTGACCGATGCAAGACCGTCCTGGCCAACGAGCAGGTCGAGGCGGGAAGGTGCTGGCGATGCGATAGCGAGGTCACATTTCGGGAATTGGACCAGTGGTTCTTCAAGATTACGGACTACGCCGAGGAGCTTCTGGGAGGGTTGGAGGACCTCAGGGAGGGTTGGCCCGAGCGCGTCCTCACCATGCAGCGCAACTGGATCGGGAAGTCTTATGGCGCGGAGATTGACTTTCCCCTGCTCGAGGCTTGTAACGGTACGGAGGCGATTCGAGTCTACACGACGCGTCAGGATACCGTCTACGGCGCCACCTTCATGGTCCTTGCCCCTGAACACCCCTTGAGCCGCCAGATTATTGCCGGCTCCGACCGGGAACGGGAAGCTCTGGAGTTCATAGCTGAGTGCGCCAAGGAGGACCGCATCCTCCGCGTCGCCGAGACTGGGGAGAAGCGGGGCTTATTCACGGGCCGCTACGCTCTCAACCCAATGACCAAGGAGAAAATCCCCATCTGGATTGCCAGCTTCGTTCTGATGGACTACGGTACAGGGGCCATTATGGCGGTCCCCGCTCACGATCAGCGCGACCTCGAGTTCGCCCGCCAGAACGACATCCACGTTCGTGTCGTCATCAACCCCCCGGAGGGTGGCCTCGACGAGGCGACCATGACTGAGGCGTACGTGCACGAAGGGGTTCTGGTCAATTGCGGGCCCTTCAGCGGAATGGATAGCCCCCAGGCTTGCGAGGCCATCGCCGATCACTTCGAGGAGGCGGGCATCGGGCACAAAGCCATCACCTACCGCCTGCGCGACTGGGGCATCTCGCGCCAGCGTTACTGGGGCACCCCCATTCCCATCATATACTGCGACGCCTGCGGGACCGTGCCGGTCCCCGAAAAGGACCTCCCTGTCATCCTGCCCCTGGAGTTGGAAAGCGCCCTCACCGGCATATCGCCCTTGAACAATCTGGAGACGTTCCTAAACGTCGCCTGTCCGTCCTGCGGGGAAGCGGCCCAACGTGAGACGGACACGATGGACACCTTCGTCGATTCTTCCTGGTATTTCCTGCGCTACACCTCCCCGCAGTTCTCCGACGGGCCCTTTGACCATGAGGCGGCCCGATACTGGATGTCCGTGGACCAGTACATCGGCGGGATCGAACACGCCGTCCTCCATCTGCTCTATGCGCGTTTCTACACCAGAGTGCTGCGCGACCTGGGGCTGATTGATACCGACGAGCCCTTCGCCCGCCTGCTCTCCCAGGGCATGGTGACTAAAGACGGAGCGGTCATGAGCAAGTCCCGTGGCAACACCGTCTCCCCCGATGAAATCGTCGCCCGCTATGGGGCCGACACCTGTAGGCTCTTTATCCTATTCGCCTCTCCTCCGGAGAAGGAGCTTGAATGGAACGACGCCGGTGTCGCCGGGGCGCACCGGTTTCTCCTGCGGGTCTGGCGCTTTGTCACCGAACATGCCGAGGCGGTCTCCTCCGTAGAGGTTGAGGACGAACGCCTAGTCGATTTGCCAGAACCCTTAGATGCGCTCCGAAGAGCCACCCACCGGACGATTAGGAAAGTCACCGATGACATACAGGGGCGTTTCCGCTTCAATACGGCAATCGCGTCCTTGATGGAGCTGGTCAACACCTGCTACAAGACTACCTTCGATCTGACCGACGAGCGCTCCCTGATGGTGCTAAAGGAGACGATTACGTCCCTTGTCCTCCTGTTCACCCCCTTCGCGCCGCACGCGATGTCGGAGCTGTGGGAGCGCCTCGCCCAAGGCGATGTGTCCCAGGCCGCATGGCCTAATTACGATGCGGCGCTCGTTCGGGCTGAGGAAGTCCTCATCGTGGTGCAGGTCAACGGCAAGCTCCGGAGCCGAATCAACCTGCCAGCCGGCACTCCTTCCGAGGAGATAGAGGCCGCCGCCCTGGCCGATACGAAGGTTCAGCCCTGGATCGCCGGCAAGAAGCTCAAGAAGGTGGTCGTGGTCCCGGACCGGCTAGCCAATATAGTTGTGGGATGAGGTCTCAGCGGCCTGCAGGAAGCTCCATTCTCCTAGGGATAGTACTGGCAGCAACCCTTCTCAACGGCTGTGGTTATGGAGTCGTGGGAAGAGGTTCCGGCGGGCTCCCTGCTCACATCACCTCCGTCGCCATCCCTATCTTTGCCAATCATACTCTCGAGCCGGAGATCGAAAAAGAGATCACCAGCGCCATCCGCCGAGAGTTCATACGAGACGGCCGCCTGAAAGTGGTTGGCAGAGCCGAGGCGACAGCCCTGTTGGAAGGCAAGCTAGAGAACTACTTCCTGGACCCGGTGGCATTCGACTCTTTTGATCGAGTCACCCAGTACCGAGTGGTCATAGGCGTTCACGTTTCCTTCAAGGACCTCGTCAAGGATAAGGTTCTCCTCGACCAGAGCTTCTCTGCCCGCGAGGAGTTCGCCGTCTCCTCGGCCATCGTCTCGCGGGAGGCGGCCAAGGTGGCCAGCCGTCAGGTGGCGGCCGAGGAATTGGCAGGCCAGCTTTTGAACCTCGTTTTAGAGAGATTTTAGGCTCAACCCATGGATGTCGCACAACTTGGGCGTGAGCTAAAGGCTGGGACTCACCGCCCCGCTTACTTAGTCTCCGGCCCCGATACCTATCTGGCGGAGGAGGCCTTACGGGCCCTTCTCGAGAGCCTCCTGCCCCCAGAGGAGCGGGAGTTCGGCCTTGTCAGGCTCTACGCCGACCAGGTGGAAGTTGAGGAGGTCTTGGACGAGGCCCGAACCATTCCCTTGTTCGGCTCTCGGCGCCTCGTCGTCGTTCGGCGGGTTGAAGCCTGGCAAGGCCTCTTCAGCCCACCACGGAGGGCCGCCTCGTCGGAGGAGCCCGGCGAAGAGAAGTCCTTGGAAGAGACAGAAGCCGGTGGCCAGCTTGAGGCGTGCCGCCAGAGTCTCTTGGAATATCTAGAAAACCCAAACCCCACGACTCACCTAATTTTCGTCGGCAGGAATGTAGATGGCCGCCTGCCCATCGTCCGGCGTTTCCGAGCCATGGGGGCGTTCGTCGAGTGCAAAACTTACAGCCATGATGCGGCAACCCGGTGGGTGCGGGAGCGGGCCGGCGATCTTGGATGCAACCTCTCCCGGGAGGGGGCCGCTTATTTGGTGGAAGAGGTCGGCCCCGATTTGCAGCGCCTCGCCCGCGAGCTTGATAAGCTGGCCGAGTATGGCTCAGAAGGCTCGGATGTAACGGTGGAGGTTATTGAGCGGCTGGTGGTAGGCAGGCGGGAGCGGAGCGTCTTTGAGCTTACCGATGCGATCGGTCGTCAAGACGTGGAGGCCGCCCTTAATCTTTTGGAGACGTTGTTGAGCGTCGGCGACGGGCAGGGGCCCCTCCAGCCTCTTCCCATCCTAGGCACGCTGGCCTGGCAGGTCCGTAGGATCTGGTTGGTGAAGGATAGTCTCGCAAAAGGCCTGTCCGACCTGGAGACCTATAACCTGACCGTGAAGAACCCCGTCAAGGAGCTTTCGAGGTGGCACGGGCAACGGCTGAGGGAGCTTCGCGAGACGGCGGGGCGGTTCTCGGAAGCGAGCCTCTCTCGCGGCTTGCACCGGCTGCTTCAGGCTGACGAGGAGCTGAAGGGCGGTGGGACGAGTGATAGGCGGGCGCTCGAGACCCTCGTTATGGACCTCTGCGCTTCAGGGAAGGAAGAAATGGTCGAGGGCTAAGTGGCGCTCTTGGTTTCTAGCTCGTTAACTCTCTTTGTGAGGCGGCTGACTTTTCGGCTCGCCGTTCGACGGTGGAGCATTCCCTTGCCGGCCGCTTTGGCGATGACTGGTACGGCGACATTGAGAGCGGCTCGGGCTCCCTCCGGGTCTCCTGCCTTGACGGCTTCCAAAACTTTCTTGGACTCAGTCTTCATCCGTGAAATGACTCGCTGGTTGCGAGCACGCCTCTTCAAATTCTGCCTGGCCCGCTTGATGGTCGATTTATGTACTACGGCCACGGTGGGTCCTCCTTACGACTTCTGCAGCGATAGGACTTCTAACATACGTCTCCGTTGGAGTCAACCGATTTTTCTATCCAGGGGCAAGGAGGGGAGGCGCTCGTGACGACTCCCGAGCGGCAAGTGGCCACCGCCGCAGGAGTGGTCGGCGGAGCCACAATGATAAGCAGGTTGCTTGGTTTCGCACGGGATATCTTCATCGCCCAGCTCTTCGGATCGGGAATGGCCGCCGACGCCTTCTTTGTTGCTCTTAGGATCCCCAACCTGCTTCGGCGATTTATGGGCGAGGGGACTTTGGCGGCCTCATTCATCCCGGTCTTCACCGGCTACTGGGAGAAAGGAGAGAAGGACGAGGCGTGGGCTATGGCCCAGAGCGCCACGTGGATTGTGGCGGCTATCCTTACTTCCATCGTGCTGGCGGGGATGCTGGGCACATGGTGGCTGGTCGCTGTAATCGCTCCTGGTTTTCGAACCCTGGTGAAGTTCGGGCTCACCGTCTCGCTCACCCGCGTGATGTTTCCATTCGCCCTCTTCATGGGGATGGCGGCCCTCCAGATGGGCATCCTGAACTCCCTCCAACATTTCTTCACTCCGGCCATTGGTCCGGCACTATTTAACATCGCTGTCATCACCTCGATTTTTACCCTGTGTCCTGTGCTCGACCCGCCGGTGATGGGTTTGGCCTACGGTGTGGTGGTGGGAGGGGCGCTCCAGATGCTCGTGCAAGTGCCGGCCTTGGCGTCGCGAGGCTTTCGTCCCGCCAGGCCGAAGAAACTTATTCATCCCGGCGTCGTGCGGGTAAGCCGACTCTTGCTGCCGACGATTCTGGGCCTCGCGGCCATGCAAATTAACCTCGTGGTGGACACACTACTGGCCAGCCTGTTGGCCGAGGGGAGCGTCTCATACCTTTACTATGGAAACCGGCTGGTCCAGTTCCCTCTCGGTGTCTTTGGCATCGCTATGGGCATTGCCGTGCTGCCGACCCTTTCTGCCCAGGCAGCCCGACGTGAAATGGAGCGATTTGTCGAAACACTGAGCTTCGCCATCCGTCTGGTTCTCTTCATCACCATTCCAGCCACGGTGGGACTGATTATTCTGCGCCACCCCATCGTGCAGACTCTCTTCGAGCGTGGCCAGTTCACTGCCGCCTCGACTCAGGGCTCTGCGTTCGCGCTACTCTTCTACGCCATAGGTCTGTGCGCTTTTGCCGGAGTCAAGGTTATCGTACCCGCCTTCTATTCCATGGAGGATACGACCACCCCTATGAAGATTGGGGTATGCGCAGTGGGCTTGAACATCGTGCTGAGCCTTCTGCTCATGGGTCCCCTGAAGCACGGAGGCCTGGCCCTTGCGACCTCTCTGGCTTCGCTGTTCAACGTCTTCGCCCTTCTGATCATCTTCAAAAGGCGAGTTGGACGCCTTGGGGGGCAGCGCATTCTTGCCTCCACATTGAAGCTGACTGCCTCTTCCGCCGTCATGGGTCTCTCTGCTGCCTGGATGGCTCACCGCTGGATAGCCCAGGCCGCGAGTGGTGTGGAGCGCGTATCGTCTCTAGCCATGGTCATCTTGGTTGGCGTTGCCGTCTACATCGCATGCTCCTATGCTCTTAAGTGCGAAGAGCTTTCCTTTTTGTACAGGATCTTTCGAGAGAGGTATGTAAAGACCTGATTTTTCACTTTACAGCATAGGGCCTTATGATATAATTCTTAAGAATGGATATTAACTATGGATAGCCTCATAGATCAATATGTTCAGTATATGGTAGTGGAGCGCTACCTGGCGAAAAATACAGTGGAGAGCTATATGCGCGATCTGTCGCGCTTCCTTGAGACGGAGAATATTTCGACGATGCAGGATCTGTTGTTGGTTGACCGAGGCACAATCGTGCTTTACTTGAGTCACCTCCAGGCCAATGGCCTTTCGAGCCGCTCCTTGGCCCGACATCTGGTCAGCCTTAGACAATTCTTTCGTTATTTAGTGGGCGAGAGAATAATAGTGAACGATCCGGTTGAGGAGGTCGAGTCGTGGCGGCCGGAAAAGAGGCTTCCCCGTTACCTGCACGAAGAGGAGGTCAGGCGGCTCCTGGACCAGCCAAATACGACAACCCTGGAGGGCCTGAGAGACTTGGCCATGCTGGAGCTTTTGTACGCTACGGGCCTTCGGGTGAGCGAGCTAGTGGCGCTAAGCCTCAATGATATCAATCTCGATCGCAACTTTGTAAGAACCATCGGAAAGGGCAAGAAGGAGCGCTTCATCCCTTTGGGGGATTACGCCTCCGAGGCCCTTCGACGCTATTTATCGGAGGCCCGTGGCGCGCTACTGCGTGGTCGCTCATCTCCCCATTGCTTTGTATCGCGGCGCGGGCGGCTTCTCAGCCGCCAGGGTTTCTGGAAGCGCCTAAAGGCCTACGCCCGCCAGGCGGGCCTCTCCCCCGAGCTCAGCCCGCACCATTTGCGTCACTCCTTCGCCACTCATCTGCTGGAGCATGGAGCAGACCTACGGACGGTCCAGGAGATGTTGGGCCACGCAAACATCGCAACTACTGAGATTTACACCCACGTGCTTAAAGAAAGGGTTCGCACCCTCTATGACCGTTTTCATCCTAGGGCCTAAACGCTTTGACATTCATATTTTAAAGGAATAGATTACTCAAAGCTACAATACCCCCGGATGATTTCTCATGGAATTGCCAATAACACAGCTTAACCCAGAGAGTGTCTTTGCCAGCCCAAGACAGAGGAAGGAGTATGTCGAGACTGTCAAGGAACGGGTCCGTCGTGAAAAGGATCGTGTCAAGGCCCTACACCGCTCTGGAGCAAGCGGCATTGAGGTCACTGGCCTCCTCACCCTCTTTGCTGACCAGGTGGTCACTGAGATCTTCAGCCTGGCCGTCCGCCACCATGGATATAGCCCAGATGGTATTGACCTCCCCCTAGCTCTGGTGGCTACGGGGGGCTATGGGCGGGGAGAGCTTTGCCCTTACTCCGATGTGGATATTCTCTTCCTTCGCCGCCCGTCCTCTGTGTCCTTAGAGGACATTGTGAACGAAATCTTGACGCTTCTCTGGGACAGTGGCTTTCAGGTGGGCCACAGTGTGAGGACTATTCCCGAGTGCATCAGCCTAGGCAGAAAGGACCTCTCTGCTCGTACGGCCATGTTGGAAGGCCGCTATCTTGCCGGGAGTCATCCGCTCTACGGTGACTTCCAACAGGCCTTCCGGAAGCAGGTGATCGAGAAAGCGGTCGATGCCTTCATACGGCAGAGAATCGAATGGCGAGACCAACGCTATAAGCGACACGAAAATCTGGTCACACTTCTTGAGCCAAACGTAAAGGAGGGAGTAGGAGGGCTTCGTGACTACCACCTCGCTTTGTGGCTGGCAACGGCACGCTTTGGCTTCTCCACTCTTGACGAATGCTATGGTGCGGGCCTCATCGACGCGGAGGCTTATAAGGTAACCCGGGAGGCGTACAATTTTCTCTTAAAGGTTCGAAACGAGCTCCACTACCTGCAGGACGCGAGGGAGGACGTCCTTGCCGTGGAGCTCCAGCGTCGGGTGGCCGACCATTTGGGTTTTGAAGACCAAGGCCCTCGCCTTGCCGTTGAGAGGTTGATGCAAGACTACTATCATCAGGCCTCGAGGATTAAACAATTCTCTGAACTCCTCCTGTCCCGCTGCCAACCCCCCAAAAAGGGCCTGACGAAAGCCTGGGAACGGGTTAAGTCAAAAGACCTGGGTGACGGCTTTGTCTCTAGAGAGGGAGAGCTGCACATGAACCATGTGGCGGCAATGCAGATCGAAGACCGCCCCATACTTATGCTTCGGGCTTTCGAGTTGTGCCAGAAAAATAACCTGCTTCCTCATGAGAGCCTACGAGGGCTCATCAGGCGTCACCTGGGATTCATCGACGACTGTTTCCGTAGTTCCATGGAGGTCCGAAATCTCTTTTATGGTCTGCTGGATAATGACGGAGCTGAACGGGTCCTTCGCTTAATGCATGAAGTGGGCCTCCTAGGAGTCATACTGCCGGAGTATGGCGACCTGACATTCTTGCCCCAATATGATGTGTTCCATAGGTATACGGCTGACGAGCACACGTTACAGGCAGTTCGAAATTTGGAGGAGCTGAAGGATTCAACATCTTCAAGCCTCAAGGAATTAAGGGCCATCTACCGTGGCCTGGAGAGACCTTCTGTGCTCAAGATGGCCTTGCTTTTACATGACATTGGTAAGAGCGAAGGGGCAGCAGGTCATATTGAGCGGGGGGTAGAGATAGCCCGAGAGGTTCTAGATCGCTGGCCGATGGGGGAGAAGGCCGCCCAGCAGGTTATATTCCTTGTGGCCAACCATTTGCTAATGAACAGGGCCGCCCAACGCCGGGATATGCATGAAGAGCGAATTGTTAAGGACTTTAGCGATGCTGTGGGCTCGCTGGAGAACCTCAAACTCCTTTACCTTCTTACGTATGCTGACATCAGCGCCGTGGCTCCCGAGGCATGGACGGCGTGGAAGGGGGCTCTCCTGTGGGACCTATACCACCGGGCCAAGGATTATTTGACCCACGAGCCCGAAGAGAGACTCACCGGTGAGGCACTCTTGGAGCGTCTTCGTGAGTTGGTGGCTCGTGAACTGGCTTACGACGTTTCCCCGGAGGCCATTGAGGCTTATTTTCAAGCCATGCCTTATAAATACGTTGCCTCCACTCCGCCTGATCGGATCGTCCTCCACATTCAGCTCGCCGAAAAGATGATCGCCCAGGAAGGGCTGGCCATGGAACACTGGCACAACCAACAGTTTGGCTACTCTGAGGTTCTGGTCTGTACCACGGGCCGCACAGGCATCTTATCTGAGATAGCGGGGGCCCTAACCTCAAAGAACATCAATATTTTAGGGGCCCAGGTCTTCACCCGCCAGGACAACATTGCCATTGACACCCTACAGGTCGACCGCCTCGAAGGCGGCTGTGTGACCGACGAGTCGGTCTGGCAAGCCCTCGAGGGCAACTTGAGGGACATGATTGCCGGCAAGGAGACGGTGGAGGCTCTCCTTTCCCGTCGCACACAGTACGTGACGGACAAGCGCTTCCTGGGGCGGCCCGTGGGAGCCAGTGTCGAGATTAACAACCGGATTTCCGATACGCACACGGTCATCGAGATGAAGGCCCGCGACCGCTTGGGTTTGCTTTATCTAGTGACGCGGGAAATGGTGAAGCTGAATCTCGATATCTACCTTGCCAAGATCTCGACCGAGGCCAGCAGGGCGATAAATGTTTTTTATGTAACAGACTTGGATAAGGAGAAAATCTTCGACGATACGCGCATCGCCCACATTCGGGAAACTCTTCTTGGTGTTCTCGAGAAGGGCGAGATTGCCTAAGGCGCCATTGTATTGTTCAGGAGTTTGTGGTAATAATTCGAAGAGAAACCGAGGGGCTATCAGTTATCCGCCCGCCCCTATTAGGAGGTGCATCCATCCGGTCATTGACGTTAAAGGACGGCCGATATATCCCCGATCTTTACGGTATCAAGGATAAACATCTTCGGTTGATAGAAAAATCCTTCGATGTGCGAGTGACCACCAAAGGGTCGACGCTCACCATCAAGGGGTCGGAGAATGCCACCCAGCTGGTGGAACGGCTCTTAGGCGACCTCTACAACTTGGTGGAAGGGGGCTATCCGCTCCAGAACAATGACTTGAAGTATCTCCTTCGCATTCTGCGGGATGATCCTGAGGTCGACATTACCACGATTTTCAGCGAACGGATCGATGTACCGTCCCGGAAGCGCTTCATCACTCCGAAAAGCCTCATCCAGCGCGACTACGTAGCAGCAATGCGGAGTAACGACATCGTCATCGGAATTGGTCCGGCTGGGACCGGGAAGACTTACCTAGCAATGGCAATGGCCGTTAATGGTTTGAAGAGTAAAAAATTCGCCCGTATCATCCTGACTCGCCCGGCCGTGGAAGCAGGTGAGAAGCTCGGATTTTTACCCGGCGACATTGCAGATAAGGTGAGTCCATATCTTAGGCCCCTTTACGATGCGCTATACGACATGCTGGAGTTCGATGAGGCGCAGCGTCTTATTGAAAAGGGCTCAATCGAGATTGCCCCGTTGGCCTACATGCGGGGGCGGACGCTGAACGATTCCTTCATCATCCTCGACGAGGCACAGAATTCGACCAGCGAGCAGATGAAGATGTTTTTGACTCGCATGGGTTTCCTATCCAAGGTCGTGATAACGGGAGACATCACCCAGGTCGATCTCCCCGAAGAAAAGCGCTCCGGGTTAATTAATATCCAGGAAGTCTTGGAAAACGTTGATGGAATCCGGTTCGTCTACTTCTCAGAGAAAGATGTGGTACGACACGATCTCGTCCAGGAGATTGTCAAGGCTTATGAGCGCCATGATTCCCGTCAAGAAAGAGTAAGCTGACGTAGCGGGGATTTCGAGAGGGAGTGACTCCGATGGGCGTTTCGGACATTGAGAAAAGACGGCAAGAAGACCGGAGACGCCAAAGCACCTTAATGGTCCTCGCAGGGAGGAATAAAAAAGGCAAGAAGGGGGCGCGTGGCCATAAGGGAGTAGCTGCGCGGCTTAAGGCCGGAGAACAGCGGATTAAGCTGGTGCTCCCGGTTGTCCTAGTGATAGTTCTGGCCATGCTGTTGGTTCCCTACGTAACCTTGCCGCCCAAAACTTATAACGTAGGAGATGTTGCCCTCGGCGATGTCAAGGCCACGGAGGATTTCCTCGTCGTCGATGAGGCCTCGACCCTCGCCAAGCGCGAGGAAGCAGTCACCAAGCTCTTACCCGTCTACGATTTCGACATCAAAGTCATTGAGGAGGTTAGCGCTAGACTGAATAGGGCCTTTGGCACAATACAGAAGGCCTATCTTACACGCGCCCCGGAGGTAGCTTTGCCCCCTGCGGTGAAGCCCGAAGGGCTGCTCATCCCTAAGCAGCCGCCACTGGGCTCTAGTGGGCATTCACTCGACATCTCCGTCATTGAGAAAAGCCCTCTCTTTGCTATGAAAATAGAGCAATTCCAAAAAATTCTTGGCGTGCAGCTTCCCCAGGAAGAGGTCACGGCATTGGTGGCCCGCCATTTTGACCCCGCGCTTCAAGAGGCCGGTATCCAGGTGATGGCGGAGGTTATGCGCAAGGGCGTTGTGGCCAACAAACCATTATTGCTCCAACAGGGCAAGCAAGGCATTATAGTCCAAGAGGTTGGTTCGCAAGAGACACGAGTCCTGACCGATTTCTCAGCGACTATAGACATTAAGTCGCTCGAAAGCGCCATCAGGGCGGCCGCCCTGCGATTGTTCCCTGAAACCACCCGGGGCAATCGTTCATTAGTAACCCGCTTGGCTGCTTCCATGATCCGGCCCAACCTCACCTTCAACAAGCTAGAGACCGAGAAGCAAAAAAAGGAGGCTATCACCGCGGTCAAGCCGGTGCTTTTTCAGGTCAAGAAGGGGGAGATGATTCTCCGAGAGGGTGAGCGGGTCCGAGAAGAGCATCTGGCCAAACTCAGACAACTTGCCTTGCAGCAAGAAAATCGCTCGACTATACATGCTATTGGTGGCGCTCACCTGCTGACTTTTCTCTTGTTGGCCATGTTGGTGGCCGCTTTCTACAAATTCACCCCAGCAACGTTGAAGTCCACCAAAGACCTTCTGCTCATCAGCCTTGTGCTGGTGGGCAACGTCCTGCTAGTCAAGGTCAGCATCATTTTTGCCAAGGCTATTGGAACGAGCCTCGGTGCAGTTCCGCACACCTCATATTTTTTCGCGATTCCTTACGCCATAGGCGCGATGCTCCTGGTCATCCTTCTCGAGAAGGAGGTGGCTTTGGTGTTCAGCGTAATCCTCACCTTCTTCATTGGGTTCATGATTCAAGAGGGTTTGAGCTATCCGTTGGTATGTCTATTCTCGAGCCTGGTTGCAGTCCTTTGGGCCAACGAGTACAAGCGCCGCTCCTCGATTCTAGTGGCGGGTCTTTTCATCGGGGGCGTCAATATATTGACCATTTTGGCCTTGG
The DNA here is from genome assembly GCA_022562795.1 of Nitrospinota bacterium. GTDB lineage: Bacteria > JADFOP01 > JADFOP01 > JADFOP01 > JADFOP01 > JADFOP01. The sequence continues at coordinate 22,473 of JADFOP010000006.1, read as the reverse complement.
ATCTCTACTCGGGAACAATCTTTAGTGCCATAGGGTTTATTGACATCATGATGGGCTTCGTCGGGGGTCTTATGGCTGCGGTGCTGGTCTCCGCATTTTTGCCGATGTTAGAGGCGCTATTCAACGTCACCTCCGATATTAAGTTGCTGGAGTTGAGTGACCTCAACCATCCTCTCTTGCGGAAGCTTATGATGCAGGCGCCAGGCACCTACCATCACAGTATTATTGTGGGCAACCTGGCCGAGGGGGCGTCCGAGGCCATTGGGGCCAATAGCCTCTTTGCGAGGGTAAGCTCGTACTTTCACGATATAGGGAAAATCAAAAAGCCGGAATACTTCGTGGAAAATCTCATGGGCAAGGAGAGCAAGCACAAGAAGCTCTCCCCCTCGATGAGCACTCTTATCATCACATCGCACGTCAAGGATGGAATCGAACTTGCCCGCGAGAACAAGCTCCCAGAAAAAATTATTGATGTTATCCCCCAACACCACGGCACGAGCTTAATCACTTATTTTTATGATAAGGCGAAGAAACAGCAAGACCCATCTATTCAGGAGATCAAAGAGGAGGACTACCGCTATCCCGGGCCGAAGCCTCAGACCAAGGAGGCGGGCATAGTTCACCTGGCCGACAGCGTCGAGGCCGCTGCCCGGACCGTTACGGATCCTACCCCTTCTCGCATCGAGGGACTGGTCCGAAAGATTGTAAACAACAAATTCGCCGATGCTCAGCTGGACGAGTGCGACCTGACACTTAAGGATTTGAACAAGATAGTTGATAGCTTTACCCGAACCCTGATCGGCATATACCATCATCGTATAGATTACCCAGAAGAGAAGGAAATGCCCGAGCAGGTGTTCGCGGGTAGCGAGGAGGAGGCAAGTGGGGGTAGCGGTATTAAATCAGCAGACCATCGTTCCGATCGATCTGAGGACGATGAGGCAGAAGGCCCGCCTCCTCTTAAACGCCTTGGACTGTAAGGAGGCCGAGCTCTCCATCGTTTTGGTCGATAACACGACCATCGCGTCACTAAATGCACAGTGGCGCCGGGTCGAAGATTCGACCGATGTTTTGGCCTTTCCGATGGACGAAGACCGCGCTGACATCCCCCATCCACCGCTGCTGGGCGATGTGGTCATTTCTGTCGAGCGGGCCGCTGCCCAGGCTGAGGAAGCAGGACATTCCCTTGAGAATGAGATGGACGCTCTCCTCATTCATGGCTTGCTGCACCTGATAGGCTATGACCACGAGGACTCAGCAGAACAAGCCGCGGCGATGACCCTCAAGGAGGCGGAATTGCTTGGGCTGCTTTCGAGAGGGGATTAACTGGAGCTGCATGGACGATGGAACGACTTTGGGCACCGTGGCGAATGGAATATATAAAACGCTACCCGGATGATGGGTGTGTTTTATGTGAGGTGGCTGTGGCGGGGGATGACGCCGCTCACCACATTCTCTTTCGGGGAAGCCACACCTACGTGGTGATGAACCTCTACCCATATTCTAACGGCCACCTCATGATTGCCCCGTTTGCTCATGTGGCCGATTACACAGATCTCGACGAGCAAACACTCTTGGAGTGCTCGCTGGTGACACAGAAGGCCCTCAAGGGTCTGCGTGAAGCTTTCGCCCCAGATGGAATCAACGTTGGCATCAACCTGGGTAGGGTGGCCGGTGCGGGGATCGTTGATCACGTCCACCTCCATGTGGTACCCCGCTGGCAGGGGGACACCAACTTTATGCCTGTGATTTCGGACACCAAGGTCATCTCGGAACATATTCAAAGCACCTACGAACATCTGCGGCCCTACTTCGGGAGCATAAGCCTTGAATGATGGCGGGCCTCCGGAAGCGCCCAATGAGGGTGTTGGGTGACGCCGTCCCCAAGTCCAAAGGAAGCAAGTTATGGTAAGGACTTTTAAGCTAATCATCGGCCTCATTGTTTTGGTGGTTCTGGCCTCATTCGCCGTAAACAACAGCGAGCCCGTCGTGCTTAAGTACTACTATGGCTACGCTACACCTCCCGTTCCCCTCTACGTGGTTTTGCTTGCTGCCGTTGTGATGGGAGCCATTCTTGCGGCCCTGTTCGCCATCGGAGAGCGCTTTCACTTCTTGTATGAGGTGCGAAAGCGCGACCGGGTCATTCGAGAGATGGAAAAGGAACTCGTTTCGCTCCGCAATCTCCCTCTGGCCGAACCCCTGCCTGCTTCTAAGACCGAGGCCTCATCGAAAGAGGGGGTAGCTGTTGAGTCGAAGTAGTGCCGGGCTTCCGTTCGGGAGTACTTCTGGCGATGCCCCTCCTGCGATAGACTGGGTACGGCCGTTAGGACCACTCCACCAAGCGGCTAATTGAAGCCCGACCGGCGGACTGATAGCCGACGTTGGACTGATCTCCTGCACAATGCGGCCTGGCAAACGTTCTTGACTCCAGAGTCCGCTTATCTATAATTATTCCCTTGTTTTTAAGGGGCTTAAGGTTTACTCCCTGGGGGAGGAGGACTAGTGAGCGAGTTTTGGCTCAGGCGGACTCACCACTGTGGGGAGCTCACAGAGGCGGACGTAGGCGCATCAGTGGTGTTGGCCGGTTGGGCTCACCGACGGCGCGACCACGGGGGGCTCATCTTTGTGGACCTCCGTGACCGGGAAGACATAACTCAAGTGGTTTTTGACTCCGAGGTCGATGCCCCCGCTCACCAGGAGGCCAAGGCCATCCGCAACGAGTTCGTCCTTGCGGTAGAGGGCGAGGTCGTAGCCCGCCCGGAGGGCATGGTCAACCCCAAGCTCGCCACGGGAGCTGTTGAAGTCAACGTCAGCCGTCTCGAAATTCTCAACCCATCCAAACCGCTCCCGTTCCTCATCGAGGAGGGGGCCGAAGTCGGCGATATCGTGAGGTATAAGTACCGCTACCTCGATCTCAGAAGGCCCGATCAGCAGCGCATCATGAAGCTGCGCCACAGGACAACGAAGGCCGTACGGGATTTCTTCGACAGCCAGGGCTTCTTGGAGATCGAAACCCCCTTTCTTACCAGAAGCACTCCCGAAGGCGCACGGGACTACCTCGTCCCCAGCCGAGTCAACCCAGGAAAGTTTTTCGCTCTGCCTCAATCGCCACAGATATTCAAGCAGATCCTCATGGTGGCTGGATACGAGAAATATTTCCAAATCGTCAGGTGCTTTCGCGACGAAGACCTCCGGGCAGACAGGCAGCCGGAGTTCTCCCAAATCGACGTAGAGTGCTCCTTCATTGATCAAGAAGGCGTCTTAGCCCTTACCGAGTCGATGATGGCCCATATCTTTCATGAAGTCATGGGCAGGGAGCTCGCGACCCCTTTCCCCCGCCTCGCCTTCGCGGAGTCCATGGAGCGCTACGGCACCGACGCGCCCGACCTTCGATTCGGCATGCCCATCATGGATGTCTCCGACATCGTTGAGGGAGGCTCCTTCGACATCTTCAACGAGGTATTAACAGGAGCCGGCCGGGTCAAGGGCCTATCTTTGCCTGGACAGGCCGGCCTTTCGCGAAAGGAACTGGACGACCTCAACGGAGAGGTGCAGGGATACGGAGCCCGGGGGCTGGCCTGGATGAAGGTGACCCCCGATGGGATCAAATCTCCTCTGGAGAAATTTTTCAGCGAGGGATCGCTGAAGAACATCGCCTCGGCCGTCGAGGCCGCATCCGGCGACCTTGTGCTCATGGTGGCAGACGAGGCTCAGGTTGCCAGCAAATCCCTGGGCGCCCTCCGCCTAGCCCTTGGCCACAGGCTCGGCCTAATCCCTCCCGAGGACTACCAGCCATGCTGGGTCCTGGATTTTCCTCTCCTCGAGTACCACGAGGAGGATGGGCGGTACTATGCTATGCACCATCCCTTTACCGCTCCGAGGGAGGAGGATTTGCATCTCCTGGAGACCGACCCTGCTCGGGTGCGCGCCAAGGCGTACGATCTGGTCTTAAACGGTGAAGAGATCGGCGGCGGCAGCATCCGAAACCACCGCCGGGAGATCCAGGAGCGCCTCTTCGCGGCGATCGACATCGGGCCGACCGAGGCTGAGGAGAAATTCGGTTTCTTGCTGGAGGCCCTGGAGTATGGGGCCCCGCCCCACGGGGGGATAGCCTTGGGGCTTGACCGGATCATCATGCTCATGGCCGGGGTGAACTCGATACGGGACGTCATCGCTTTCCCGAAGACCCAAAATGCCGTCGACCTCATGGTTGATGCCCCCTCAACAGTAGATGCCTCTCAGCTCGATGAGCTCCATCTCCGGCTGAAAAAGCCCTCCTGAGGCGGGTTGGGTTGACAGGGAGTTTGGACCTCTGGTACGGTCGCTCGCTCCCATGAGGAGCGTAGTCTCCGAGCCGTTAGGAGCCAGCGTGGTCGAGCCGACATTGAAAGCCGAACCCGGTTTCCGGTCGGGCTTTGTCGCCATAATCGGGCGGCCCAATGTGGGCAAGTCTCTCCTGCTCAACCGCTTCTGCGAGAAAAAGATCGCCATTATTTCCGACAAGCCCCAGACGACCCGAAACCGAATCACAGGGGTGGCCCACCTGCCGGAGGCCCAAGTTGTATTCATCGACACCCCGGGAATCCACGATCCCCCGAAGCTCCTCAACGAGTATATGGTCCGGGTCGCCACGGGGACCCTCAAGGAGGTGGACGCGATCCTATGGGTCATCGACGCCTCAGCCCCCCTTGCCCCGGATGACGAGCGGATTCTCAACCTTTTGGAAGAGGTCGAAACTCCCGTAGTCGCCGTCCTCAACAAGATTGACCTGCTGGCCAGGAAGGAAACGCTCCTCGAGCTCATCGACCAAATTAAAGAGCACCATCCCTTTGTGGACATTGTTCCCATCAGCGCCCTTACGGGCGAGGGGGTCGGGCCGCTCCTGGCGGCGCTGCCTAGCCACCTGGACGAGGGCCCACAATATTTTCCTCTGGACATGGTTACCGATCAGCCGGAGCCCTTCATCATCGCAGAGTTCATCCGAGAGAAGATCACAAACTTGACCCATCAGGAGATCCCATATGCGACGGCGGTGGTGGTTGATGAGATGGAATGGGAGGAGGAGCGAAACCTCCTCAAGGTGGAGGCCATCATTTACGTCGAGCGGGATAGCCAGAAGGGCATCGTCATCGGCAAGGGCGGGTCGATGCTAAAGCGGGTCGGCAGCTCGGCACGGGAAGACCTTGAGGCGCTTTTCGGAGCCAAGCTCTATTTGAAGCTATTGGTCAAGGTGCGGAAGAACTGGAGCAGAGACTCTTCAGCGCTCCGCCGCCTGGGATATAGCTAAGGCGACAATCCCTATGCCGGTCTATCGCGAAAAAGCTATAGTGCTCAGGCACCAAGACCTTTCGGGCGCGGATAAGATAATCACCTTCCTCACTCTGGGCCGTGGCAAGGTCAAGGCAGTCGCAAAGGGGGCCCGCCGGCCCAAAAGCCGCCTCGCCGGGACTCTGGAGTCCTTATCCATAGTAGAGATGATTTATTTCATCCAGCCCCAGCGCTCCTCATTGGCGCGTCTCAACCAGTGCGAGCTGCTGGAGCCTTTCGGAAATCTTAGGAGCGATTACGACCTGCTAATCCGCGGCCTCTACCTGGCGGAGCTCGCCGATACGATGCTCAAGGAGGGCTCTCCCGTGCCGGCTTGTTTTGAGCAGCTGGCCGGGGCGCTTCGGGCGATGGACGAGGGAGGCGACGGCGACCTGGTCCGCTTGGGTTGCACCTGGCGTTTTCTCGCGGCCCTCGGCTATGGCCCGTCTCTAAACGCTTGCGTGGTCTGCCGAGGGGAGAATGACCTGGCAGCCTTCAACCCTGGCCTTGGGGGGTGCCTCTGCGAGGCATGCCGGGCGCCTGAGCGGGATGGTCTCTCCCTAAGCCATGGGGCGATACGACATCTTCGGCTCCTAGGGGAGCTATCGTGGCAGCAGCTTAGGCGCCTGAAGCTCACGGCCCCCTTGAAGGCCGAGATCGACCGTGTGGTGGAGGCGCACCTCAACCAGCATCTCGATCGCCGGCTAAAATCGGCCGCCCTCCTCGTGGAAACGTAGTTCCTATTTGGCCCCTGCAATTGGACACTAAGAGGCCAAAGGAGCTCTGCGTGCCGGCAACGAAAACGCCGCTCCTTCCAGATCCATAAGTCACGACCGCCCTGATAGGGCCGAACCCCGTCTTTACAGGGACTGTGCACGGATAGGGACAAACCATCTTAAACATGAGGGACAGCCATAAAGGCTGTCCCTCGTTCCTGTAAGGGAAAGCTAGCCCCTTAGGGCTTGCCCTGCCTGACTTTAGATAATATTATAAAGGGCATGATGAATAGATTGCTCACCGTCGTGCTTGGGCTGAGTCTTCTGGTCCTCCTTATTCCTCTATCCGGATGTGAACAGCCCCGTGGTGAGATCGAGGCCCTTAAAAAAGAGGTCGAGGCTCTTAAGAAAGGCCAGGAGACGGCGGAGAAGGAGCTAAAGGAGATTAAAGCCGCCCTGCAACGAGTCGGGGCGATCCCACCCCCAGAGCCGGAAAACGTCGTCGTCAGCGTCGATGATGATCCCTTCCTGGGCGAAAAAAACGCGGAGGTGACCATCATCGATTTCTCAGACTACCAATGACCGTTTTGCGCCCGGCACGTCCGTGAGACGTTGCCCAAGATCGAGAAGGAGTACATCGAGACGGGCAAGGTCAAGTACGTTTTCCGGGATTTTCCGATTAAGCAACTTCACCCCAATGCCTTCAAAGCGGCCGAGGCCGCCAACTGCTCCGCCGAGCAAGGCAAATATTGGGAGATGCACGCCCGGCTCTTTGCCAACCAAAGGGCCCTGGGACCGGAGGATTTATCGGGCCATGCCGAGGCCCTTGGGTTGGATATCAGCAAATTTCAGCCCTGTCTCGCTAACGGAAAATACACGGCGGAGATCCGCAAGGATATCGCGGACGGAGGGAAAGCCGGAGTCAAAGGGACCCCCACCTTCTTCATCGGCCTGACCGAGCCGAACAAGCCGACGATCAAGGTCCATAAGGTGATCCGGGGAGCTTATCCCTATTCTCGTTTTAGAGCAGAAATTGAGAGCCTAATTTCATCTGAAGACAAGTAATCAGAAAGTAATTGAATACCCCCTATCCTTGCCTGCAGTCAATTCCTCACCAAGGAAAACCGTTTCGAGCATTCGCGGGGAATAGGTTTGCAATAAGACTGTTATTATTATAGACATTTTATGCCTGGTCGGAGAATGTGAGAAATGAAGGAATGCAGCGACGTCCAAGACCTCCTGGACGCCTATGTCGATAACGAGCTCTCCTCTTCAGAGGCTGCGGCCGTGCAGCGTCACGTGGAGTCGTGCCACACATGCTCGGCCCAATTGGAGGAGCTCGAGGAGCTCAAACGGGCCCTTCGCGAGGCCCCCAGGCCTCAGGTCTCCTTACAACTTAGAGAACGGGTCGTCCAAGGAATCAGGCAGGAAGAACGATCCCCCATTTCACTGCTTCTACGCGGCCGGCCCCATGGGCTCATTGCGGCTGGCCTGGCTGCAGCGGCCCTCGTCGCAGGGGTCATTCTCTGGTCGGGCGGTCTCTTTAAAGCTCAAGAGCCCATGTACGCCTTGATTCTGGCGGACCATCGCCGATCGCTCTCTTCGACTGCTAAAACGGATATGATGACATCAGACCGGCAAGCGCTCTGGAGTTGGTTGAACGAGCACACCTCATTCCTTCTGCCTCCCTCTTTGGTCGCTCGAATCAAGTTGGGGCTGCTCGGAGGGCGGTTTATGAAGATGGATGGGGAGGAGGCCGCCTCCATACAGTATAGCTGGAAAGGGGGGCGGGTATCCCTTATTGCTATGGATAGCCACGCCCCTATGCCTGCCTCATCCCGCAAGCGCATGTTTAAAGGAAGAGCCCTTTTCATCGACACGTACAAGGGCTATAATGTTTTGATGTGGCACGAAGGAGGCTTGCTCGTCTGCGCCGTAACGGCTCTCGACAGTGATGAAATTATGGATATGCTTTTTGAGGTTCGCTCCGAGAGCCCATTAAAAGTCTAAACAGCCGGCTAACGAACAATTAAACTTGCAGGACTTCCGCCACGCCGCCCACCTGGGGGCGTCTTCTTTGTAGGTCTTAAGAACGCCCGACACCGAATCAGGTGAGAATGAACCCGATTCTGATTCAGATCGGCCCCCTCACCATTCGCTACTACGGCCTTATGTACGCCGTCGCCATATTGGTGGGCTTGGCCTTGGTCAGGCGCGATGTTAGGAGGCGAGGGCTTCCCATCACCGACGACGACGTGGCAAATTTCGTTCTCATTGCTGTGGCTGCGGGGATACTGGGGGCCCGAGCTTATTACGTGGCATTTAATTGGGATTTCTACGGCCAGAACTGGAAAGAAATCCCCGCCATCTGGCACGGGGGGCTCGCCATCCACGGGGGGCTTGCCGGGGGCGTGCTTGCCGGGTGGTGGTTTGTCCGCCGCCACAACCTACCATTTCTCCTCATGAGCGACGTAGCCGCCCCCACCTTGATTTTGGGCCAGGCTTTCGGCCGCTTCGGCAACTTCATGAACGGCGATGCCCACGGGGTGCCGACGTCTATGCCGTGGGGCGTTATCTTTCCTGGCTATAGCATTGCGGGTCAGGAGTTTCCCCATATACCCATCCACCCAACCATGCTCTACGAGATGGTGTTGAACCTAATGATATTTGTTTTTTTGTATCGCCTCCGGCTTCGGCCAGCCAAAGACGGATTTCTCTTTTCTCTCTACCTGGTGCTATACTCGACGGGCCGCTATGTCGTAAGCTTTTTTCGGGCCGACAGCCTGATGTTGGGCCCATATAGGGCCGCGCACGTTGTGAGCCTTCTGATCATAGCGTTAGCTGGGGGTTATATTGTGAAGGAGCGACTATGGGAGCTCAAAAGGGCCGACATCGCCTGAAGACCTGCCTTGCTCTCGTCCTTGTCCTCTGCGCCTTGATTCCCGCCTACGCCAAGGAGCAAGGGTCAGCGCTAGGGAAACTGCTCGAAGAGGTGGGATTCGAGACGGTGATGCCGCCTACAGAGGCTTCCCCCTTCGCCCTCTCCACCATAGAGGGAGAAACTTCGGACCTCGGTGATTATAAGGGCCGCCTGCTCCTGCTCCATTTCTGGGCCACCTGGAGTCCCCCTGCGCCTTTTGAGGTGGCGGAGCTGGGAAAGCTCCAGAGAGCATTGCATGCCGAGCCCTTTACGGTTCTCGCCGTTGCTATCGATGTCGCGCAAAAGCCTTCCATTGAGGCTTTCGTCCAAGAGTACTCCCCGTCGGTCCCCGTGCTCCTAGATCTATGGGGGGAGGTCTCGGAGGGTTACAACGTACGGGTCGTTCCTACCTCGATCCTCATTGACGGACAAGGGCGCGTGATCGGCCGGGCCGAGGGGGCCCGCAGCTGGAGCAACCAATCGATGATCGATGCGCTGAAAAAACTCGTGGAGGCCCCAGCTCAATATGGCATAATAATGGGCAGATCTACCCTCGAGGTCTCTGAAAGGAAACGGTGATGCGATATAGGTTCTCGATGGCAATTGCTTTCGTCTTTCTCCTTCTTTCGCCCCAGGGAGGCCTAAAGGCCGAGAAACCCACGGCGGGAGCCCTGGAGCACTTGGAGTCGCTCCAGAAAGTCTTCGGAATGATCGCTGAAGAGGCCAAACCGGCGGTCGTCTCTATCAAGATAAGGGGGGCGCTCCAGCACCCAGAAGTGGAAAGCCGCAAGCGTCCAGGAAAGATTATTCCTAAGCGCAGCAGCGGCTCAGGCGTCGTTGTCGATCCGGAAGGTTACATCCTCACCAACCACCATGTCATCGAAGGGGCTGACAAGATCGAGGTCATCTTCTCGGACAAGCGTCGTTACGAGGCAGAAGTGATCGGCCGGGATCCCAAGACCGACCTTGCGGTCTTACGAGTCAAGAACGAGAAGCCTCTGCCCGTGGCAAAGCTTGGCGACTCAGACAAAACCGCCATAGGCGAATGGGCGATAGCCATTGGGAGCCCCTTCGGGCTTGACCAGACGGTAACCGTCGGCGTCATCAGCGCCACGGGTCGCTCTGGCGTGGGCCTTGCCCATTACGAAAACTACATTCAAACCGACGCCGCCATCAATCCGGGCAACTCTGGGGGCCCGCTCTTGAATCTCCGGGGCGAGGTCATCGGTATCAATACCGCCGTCTTTAGCCGCGGTGGCGGCATAGGGCTTGCCATACCCATCAACATGGCCCGACGTATCATGAAACAGCTTATAGAGAAGGGCAAGGTCGTAAGGGGGTACATTGGGGTCTTCATCCAGCCCATCACCCCGGAGATTGCCGAGCAGTTTGGTCTCAAGGGGACCGAAGGGGCACTGATTAGTGACGTCATGCCAGATACGCCAGCGGCGAAAGGAGGCCTTCAGCGTGGTGATGTGATTGTCAGCTTCGACGACCGGGCGGTGGAGACGGTGAGCCAGCTCCAACGCTTTGCGGCCGATAGCCCCCCGGGGACCGAGGTCGCTCTCAAGGTTATTCGAGACGAGACGGAGCGGGTCTTGAAAGTCACCCTTGGCGAGCTTCCCGAGGCACCTCCGAAAATACGGCAGGCGAGTCTCAAATATGGTATTACCGTCGAAGCGCTAACCAAAGAGCTGGCCGAGCGCCACGACGTGGAGCCCGGCCTCGGGATCCTCGTAGCCGAGGTGAAGCAGGGGAGCCCCGCCGATGGCGACGGGCTGGAGAAGGGTGACATCATCCTTGAAGCGGATCGCGCTCCCATTAAAAGCCTCAAACAGTTTGAGAAAACCTTGCAGAAGCTTGTCGCTGGCGGAGACGTCCTCGTTCTAGTGAGCCGCAATAAGCGGTCCCGCTTCCAAATTCTTCATGGGCTGAAAACCGAGCCGAAGTAAAGAATGAAAACCAACACCTTGTGGCTTGCTGGAGACGATCCATGAAAAAGCACCAAGCTCCTATATCGTCTCTTGCTGCGGGGTGGGCGGTTGCACTCTTCGCCGGGCTCCTCCTGACTGCCCCCATTGTTCATGCCTCACCCCAAAAGACGAGCCTCTTCTCTGATTTACATACCTTTAGCCTGCCAAATGGTTTGAGAGTCATCCTCCGGGAAAACCACGCCGCTCCCGTCGTAGCTATCCAGGCGTGGGTGCGAGTAGGCAGCGCTCAAGAGCTAGACGCCCAAGCGGGAATGGCTCACGTGCTCGAGCACATGCTCTTTAAGGGTACGGAGCGCCGGGGGCTAGGGGAGGTCGCTCGGGCTGTCGAGTCCCGCGGGGGGACGATAAACGCCTTCACGTCGTACGACCACACCGTCTACCATCTCGAGATGGCCAGCCGAGACCTTCCGGAGGGGCTGGAAGTGCTCGCCGATGCCATACAGCGCTCTACCCTCGATGGGGAGGAGTTGCGCAAAGAGAGCCAGGTCATCCTCGAGGAGTTTAAGCGCGCGAGGGATCGGCCCGCCCGAGAGGTCTATCGGCGCCTTTCCGAAAGAGCATTCATGGTCCACCCCTATCGGCGGCCGGTGATTGGCTACGAGGAGACTTTCAAGACCTTTACCAGGCCTGAGCTGATGGCATTCTACCAACGGTGGTACAGACCACAAAACATTTTTCTCGTCATCGTAGGCGACATCGACGTGTCGGCTGTCACCGCATTGGTAAAGCTTCATTTCGGCTCCAAGGGGTGGCCTGTGGGAGAGCCTCCCATTAGAGATCTTCCCATTGAGCCGCCGCAGGAAAGATTTCGGGGTGTGGTTTTTAAATACTCTGCCGCCAAAGCCCGCCTTGCCGTCGCCTTTCACATCCCCGGGGCGAGCGACCCCTCGACACACGCCCTCGATGCCTTGGCCTTCATACTCGGCCAGGGCGAGAGCTCACGTCTCTTCCGTCGTGTGAAGGAAGACCGGCAGCTCGTTCACGAGGTCTCAAGCTACGCCCTCACCCCCCGCGACCCCGGGCTGCTGGTTGCAACGGCGGTGCTCGATCCGGCTAAGGCGGAGATGGCTCTCGGTTCCATCATGACTGAGCTTTTCCGAGTGGCCCATGAAGGCCCGACCGGTGAGGAGCTTGACAGAGCCAAAATCAACCTGGTCAGCGAGTTCGTCTATGACCAGGAGACCATGCGGGGTCAGGCCCGAAGCCTCGGCTATTTCGAGAGCCTGATGGGCGACGTCAAAGCGGCGCAGAGGTACGTCGATCGGGTTAAAGCCCTCGTCCCAGCCGATATCAAGCGGGTGGCCAGGAGCTATCTGAAACCAGCAAATTGTACTGTCGCATTGTTGCTCCCGAACGAGACGTCCAGCGACGTGGATGAGGCACGCCTGGAAAGCCTAACCATGAAGGCGATGGAAGAGGCCGCAGCCGATACCGAGGCCCGGAAGGCCGCTGTCAATAAGACGGTTTTCGAAAACGGTCTCACATTGCTCGTAAAAGAAAACCACGCAGTGCCGACGGTGGCTATCAGGGCGGCCATTATGGGGGGGCTGCGTTACGAGACCTCCGAGACCAACGGCGTTAGCCGCCTGACCTCTCTCTTGTTGACCCACGGCTCAGCTCACCACACCGCCGCCGAGATGGCGGCGGCCGTGGAGTCCACGGCGGGGCGCATGGAGGGCTTCAGCGGGCGCAACAGCTTTGGGCTCGCCGCAGAGTTCTTAAGCGTGGACTGGGAGCGGGGCTTGGACTTGGTGGCCGAGGCTATGCTCACCCCCGCCTTCGACCCTGAGGAGGTGAAGAAGAAAAAAGCCGAGACCTTGGCGGCCATTGCCCAGCGGCGCGACGACCTATTCCACGAATCCCTCATGCTCTTCAGCCGAACCCTCTACGACGGCCATCCCTACGCCATGGATACTTTGGGGACGGAGGCCTCCATCGGCTCACTCACCCGTGGCGACATCCTACAGTTTTACAATAGTAGCCTTGCGCCAAAACATCTCGTCTTGGCAGTGGTAGGTGATGTGAAAGCGGGAGCCGTACGCGGGGTCGTCAAGCGGCTTTTTGGGGGCCTTGGAGGCAATAGTTCCACCCCACCAGAGTTCCCTGGCCTAGCCCGCCTCAGCACTATAAAGAATGCAACCCTGGAGAGACCCAAACGCCAAGCCCATGTGTTCCTTGGGTTTCCCGGTGTGCGCCTGGACTCGCCTGAACGATATCCGCTCGATGTGCTGGAGGGGGTTCTCTCGGGCCAAACCGGCCGGCTCTTCGTTGAGCTTCGAGACAAACGCAGCCTGGCTTATGCTCTGACGGGCTTTGCCAGAGCTAATCTCGACCCGGGTTTTATTGCCGTCTACCTCGGCACGAGCCCGGAGAAACTGAAGGAGGCCGTGGCTGGAATCCGCCGGGAGCTTAAGCGCCTGGTGGAAGAGCCCGTAGGGGCTGAGGAGCTGGAGGCCGCCAAACGCTCCATTGTCGGAAGGTACGAGCTCCGCCACCAGACCAACGCATCTCAGGCCGAGAGTTTGGCACTAATGGAGCTCTACGGTATCGGTTACGAGGATGTCGGCACCTATCCCGAAAAAATTCTCTCCGTCACATCCGAGGACCTTCAACGGGTTGCCCGCCAGTACCTGACCCTTGAGAGCTACGTCCTTGCGGTGGTCAAGCCCCCTCAGTAGACCGAGCAGCCATTCTCCATTACACATGCGCTTTCGAAAGGGACCCGGCCGGCCCCTGGGGCTCCTATGAAATGTTTGATACCTTGGAAGTCTTAAACTAATTAATCGTGTTCTAACGAGAAAGAGGAGGCCATTATGACTACCGAAACCTTGCTCTACGAGGCCGCCGATGGAGTCGGACTCATTACCATCAACCGGCCCGAAAAGATGAACGCCATGACGTATGCCACCATGGATGAGCTCACAGCACTTCTCGATCGGATCGAGGCCGACCCAGAGGTCCGGGTGCTCATCATAACGGGAGCCGGTGATAAAGCCTTTATCGCCGGGGGGGATATTGGTGAGTTTTACGAGAGCGTCAAGGCCGGGGTCGAGCCGGCGCTCAGAGAGTTCGTCCGAAGAGGGCAGGGCCTCCTGAGCAGGATGGAGCGCTTCCCTAAGCCCATCATAGCGGCAGTTAACGGCTACGCCCTGGGTGCGGGCTGCGAGATGACCGAAGCCGTGCCCCTGGCGATCGCAAGCGAGACGGCCCGCTTCGGCCAGCCAGAGGTCAACCTCGGCTTCCCGCCCTGTTTCGGCGGCACCCAGCGCCTGGCGCGTCTCGTGGGTCGTAAAAGGGCCTTGAAGATGATTCTCACCGGGGAGATGATTTCCGCCCAGGAGGCCTTGGAAATCGGTCTCGTAAACGCCGTCGTCCCGCCCGACTCCCTCCTGGAAGAAGCGAGAAAGCTCGCCGCGACGATAGCCGAGAAGCCCCCCGTGGCAGTCCGCACCAGCCTTGAGGGCGTAACCAGGGGGCTCAACATGACGGTGGACGAAGGGCTCAATCTTGAGGCCAGCCTATTCGCCCAGACGGCGGCCACCAATGACATCCACGAAGGGATTGGCGCCTTCCTCGAGAAACGTAAACCCAAGTTCACCGGAGCATGAGTTGATACTTGGTTAGACAGAGGTTACCGAGGGTACTGTAGCCCTGGCCCCAGCAAACATAACATAAAGTAATGCATTAATTATTGGGATGTATACAACAGATTATTATGAGGTTACACCGGGTGAGGCTCTTTAAGATTAATCAGAACGGGTGGAAGACTTCCCTAGAGGTGGGAGATGATTAAAAAGGTCGATCGGCGCCATGATAATGCGCTGGGGCACTTTGAAGATTTTATGGAAAGTTCGGATGAGTGTCATTTCCATCGACTTGTTGGGAATGGAGATTACCTGGGGCTCTCCAACACCGCCCGATACCTCATAGTAGCTCGCAACGAGGCTTTTATTGTCCTCTGCGAAGAGATTAAGGATTGGAATATTGTGGACGATTTGGTTTATAGCGTTGTAGGTCAATACGCTCACCTTGAGGTCCATAGTGTCGTGGAACAGGTTGACTTGGCCGTCGGTCGCAATCTTAATCTTTGAGCCATTAATGGCGAAATTGTTGGTGGTAAGTAGCCCCTCGTTTAGGACGAAGTCTCCTAATATGGTTTTATAGCGCAAGACCGGCACCGTATCTCGTCTGGTCCGCTTGAAGCTCTTAGAAAACTGGAGCTTCTCGGCCAACGGCTCGATGACACCC
Organism: Nitrospinota bacterium; assembly: GCA_022562795.1. GTDB lineage: Bacteria > JADFOP01 > JADFOP01 > JADFOP01 > JADFOP01 > JADFOP01. The sequence continues at coordinate 7,288 of JADFOP010000006.1, read as the reverse complement.
GTCTTTCGGACGTATCCGTCATTCAGTCGGACCAAGAGATGGCCATGGACGCACCCCAACAGGCCCCTGTCTAATCCTTCCTCGTAGCACTGCACGCTGGTGCTTGCATTGAGAGTCCCTGTGACCACGTCCCAGTCAGGCCCCCAGGTCTCAGCGATCCGTTTCGCATCGGCATCAAGAAGCGCGCCTCTCAGGCCGAATATCGTCGGCTCGGTTCCGGAAAAATTCAAATACCCCTCGCCTTTCATAAATCCAAGGGCTGTGTTGATTTCAACCTGCTCCACCGTCAGTCTTTGATTCTTGAGCACCGCCTTGCTCGCTAGGGGTCCGAAGGTAGATGACTGGAAGGTGCCCCGCTCAACCACCAGTTCGAGGTTCAATGCGGAACGGCGTAAAAAGTCATTATCGAGGGAGCGCTCGCTTAAGACCAAGGCACGGTCGAAAAGCCGTAGCCATGGGCTTTGTCCCTCGAGCGGCGGCGGGGCCAAACGGTCTAAATCGAGATGCTCGAAGCGAGCGCGTGCCGTTATAACGGGATTGCGAAACCCCTTGAAGTTGGCTGAGACTGAGGTCGGGGAGCCCAAGAATAAGAAACGTGCCTCTTCGAGCACCACCTCGCCCTGTTTAAATTTCATTTTAGCTGATAGGGCTTCAAGGGGAGGGACTTGATCGAAGTTGAGGTAGCCCTTGGCGAGGTTGACCAAACCGTCAAAGCGTGTGGCATCGGGCCTAGTGAGCAGAGGGCCCGAGGCAGTGATGTGACCGGTCAAGATGCCCCTTGCATCGTAATCCTCCTTGGGATAGTCAAAAAGGCTTAGGGCATCGGCCATTTCGAGGCCCGATGACTCCACGGTAAGGGAGGAGACGAGGGGCTCGTCGGCCAGGTAGTCTTGGATTGAGCCGTGGAGGGTTACTTCTGATTTCCCGATGGCGGCGGATAGTGTAATGATGGAAAGGAGGTCGGGGGTCAAATTGAGCATGCCCGAAAGGGAACGTATACGGCCCAGAGGATGTGTCTGGGGGAAAGTCATCTGCTCGAAGGAAAGCTGTGCCGCCCAGGTCGTTTCGGTCTGCAGGCTTCTCAGATGGCCAGAGGCGTTGAGGGCCAGGTCGACTCTCCCCGAGGCTTCGCTAAGCGATTCAAGAAGGGGATTTCGCTGCTCATCGGAGACGGAAAGCAAGGTGGCCAGCTGAAATACCTGGCTTGCGGGAAGCTCGCCCCTAAAGTAGAGATCGAAACGGGGGGCCGTGTTAAGGTCGGAAATCCGGGCATGGACGGCCTCCATGAGCCCATCGCGGTACGCTATGGGCTTGTCGGTCTCAAAAACCACCGAATGCTGGAGCTTGTCGAGACTACCATGCAAGCTCTCTATAGTCGGGAGCCCCTCACCCAGGTCAACGGTCATATCGTTGAACTTGACAACATCTTCCATATAGCTGTGAACACTGCCAGTGATGCGAATCGGGCGGTCTCCGTAAAAAATGGTAAAATTTTCAACCTCGATACGGTCTGGCTTTACCCTTAGAACTCCCGAAATATTCTGCAAGCTAAGCCCAGAAGAGGGATTGGTGATTGAGATGCGCTCAAGGGTGATAGTTCCTGAGATGTTCAGATTGGACGGGCTCTTGAGGGGGCCGACCACGGAGAGGTCGGTGTGCATGACTCCTTCCACGATGATCCCTTCTGACAATATTGGGGACTCTTTGTTCAACCACCTTTGGATGTGATTACGAAAATCGCCCGCCTTAAGACGGGTTACAATCGTCAGGTCGGCTACGGGATTTTCCGTGGCTATATCTAGGATAGTGCCGTTCAGGGACTCGACCTGGCTCCCTTCACCGACACGGCCCCCCACCCCATGGAAGGTGACCTTTCGGCCGTTGTAACTGATCTCCCCCATCCAGTCTTTGAAGGGAGGCATGTCGGGGCCGAAGGTCAGGCCGAGATTCCTCAGCACGAAGTCGGCCGATGCAGTCACAATAGGACCGATTTCCTTGTCGCTTTGAAGGGTTTGGAAGGGGCCACTGACCTCCAGGCGTTTTACTTCCATCTGGCCAGATGGATTCATGGCTTTGACCAGCTCCTTTACCTCTGGGGAGGAGCCGGAAGGAAGGAGCTGGACGATGTCCTTGGCCAACATAGCAGTGGTGGAAAGTTCGCCAGCGAACTTGGCGTTGCCGGAGGTGATATCGTTAATGGAAAAAGAACCCCTGAATGCTACATCTTCAGAGTCAATCTCGAAGCGATGGACATTCAGGTCATCATCCTTAAAGGTTAGGGCGTAGTTGATAATCCCCTGGTCGGCTTTAAGAGGGGCCTTGAACAGCTTTGGATAATCGATGTAGAGCGAGGTAAAATGACAGTAGCCCTCTGCGTCAATGCCGCCTCCCAGGTTACCTCGATAAGTAGTACTGATGTCGAACGTTCCCTCCAAGGCCTGCACCGGCCCGTGGGGCATCAAGTAGCTTTTGACCAATCGGCCTGGAACATTCTGAATACTACCCGTCCCTTCAACTGATACAAGGGCAGGGTCAAACCGGACTGGCAAGTCGTTGGTCACCCCGTTTAGGTTGAAGGACATTGAGTTGTCCTTATAGAGGAGTCGGCCGGATAGGGCGTACCGGGTGGGAGCCATTGTCTTGAGGCCTGAGAGCTTAACTGCCAGGTCCCTAAAGTGGGCCAGGACGGTTTCTTGACCCTCAGCGTCGTAGAAGAGAACCTCTCCACCTTTAATCGTCGCCGATCGAGCTTCGAAGTAAAACCCATGCTCAGCCGCCTGAGAAGCTAGTCCAAGAATCTTCGTGAACAACGATTTGATCTCTACCTCCTGGGGGTCCGGGCCAGTGGACACATGCAGGACAGGCCTATCCAATCGGAGGCGTTTTACGATAACCTGTTTGCTTAGTAAAGGCATGGTCTTTAGGGCTAAACTCAGCTTTTTTATTGTAAGGTAGGATTTCGGATGCTGGGGGTTCTTGATTATGACGTCGTGGCCTTCAAAGGCAACGCCTCGGAGGATACCGAAGCGGATGTGGGCGATGGTTACCTCCATCCCGGTGGCTTCCGATAGGCGCGCCTCTATGGCCGGCTTGTAGCGGTCAATATCTGAAACCAAAAACGCCGTCGCTGCTACCACGACGACAAGGATAGCGATGAAGGCGCCTGCCAGAATGAGGGTTTTTTTAAAGAGCCGCATAAACTCCCACGTTTCGTGTCGAACTCTCGATGTTGAAAGGTCGGTGCAGCTTAACCCCGCGGATCCCCAGATCAGAGGTGCAGGCGCGAAGAATTATTCTCTAAAGTATTACCCCCACATCTTTATACCGGCCCCTGGAGATAATGTCAATGGAAAAGTTGATAGCCAAGAACTCGACAATTTAAAATGGAATAGTCTGGTTTACCGAGAACAAGAACGGCGTCATCCTGGGAAGGGGCATTAATCCTATGTAGAGCAATTCGGCACGTGGCAATTAAAGCCTATCATTGCCCATCTTCGCCGTACAGGTGCAACCTACTGGATAGCCTCTGCGTCTAATAGGTGTGCAGAATGGGTGAACCCCCAATTACTGCACCCGGGATAGATATGATAACTTATTGATATATTGTCTGTTTTAAAAAGGAGGCGGGCTTGAATAATCTTGACATAATCTCGACAAGGCCATAGGATAACTAAAAGGCGGGCGCAGGGCCACATTGATTATGAAAGCGCTCCCCAACAAGCACACGCCGGGAGGACTTGAACCATGAAAGAGAAGAATCGAGTAATTGTGTTATTGGCCATCGGCGCATTGCTGCTTGCGACAGGATGCGCGGGGCGAGAGTTCACCACGACTGAAAAGACGACGTTGGGAGGCGCCGCCCTCGGAGCTGGCGCGGGGGCACTCATCGGGAGCGCTTCGGGCCATGCTGGGACTGGGGCGCTTATCGGCACTGGAATCGGTGCCCTAAGCGGTGCGCTTTTGGGCCAGGCCATAGAATCCGAGGCCGCCAAGCAGCGAAGGCTCTCCGAACAGGAGCGCTACCGGCAGCAGCAACTCGGCACCTATGGAGGCGGCACCTATGGAAGCGGCACCTATGGAGGCACGTCAAGCCCCACCTTAAGGGCTCCGCAGGTGAGTAGGGAGCAGCAGCTCCAAATGGAACGTGAGCGACAGCGCCAACGCAGGTTGGAGGAGGAGCTCGCACGGCAACGGGAGCAGCAGAGGAGGCTCGAGCAGGAGCTAGCCAGCTTGAGAGCCCAACGCCAGGGCACTGCCGCCTACCCATCCCTTACATCGCCAGAGCTCAGCACACGGATCGCAGCCCTTTCCACATTCGAGAAGCAAGAACGCCTAAAGGTGGTGGAGCGGGAGATAAGGGACAAAAAAGAGGAATTTGACCTCGCGAGGCGCATCGAAAATGTCAACCTCCAAGGGTTGTTAGAGAGGGAAATCAAGGATCTGGAGGAGGAGCGGGCTGAGCTGGAACGGCAGCTTGGTTTAACGAGGTGGTGATAGGGAAAGGCCAGGAGGCCCATTGAGGTGCTGGGCCGAACATTCACCTTAGGCGTTGTCATGGTATGTTGGATTGCCGGAGGTTTTGCTCAAGCCCTCGCCGCTGATGCGTCATTTGTAGAGAGGGAGCCTCGCTCTCAAGAGACCGTCGTTGTGAGACCGGACAGCCCAAATCAGCCTTCAGGGACCGAGGACCCAGCCGATGAAACATCCACGCTCAAGCGGGCTATTCGTGAGGAAAAGCGAAAACGGGATATTCTCGAGCTGAAGTTCAATGTACTTAGAGAGCGGGTTAGGGCCGAGGGGATCGAGGTCGAAAAGGGCAATGCTTTGGGGTCTAAGAAAACTAGTAGTGCTAAGGCGGCTAAGGGACCCAATAACCAGGTAACGCCCAAGGCCAAAGGGGCCACCAATAGCCGGGGCATCATTCGCGAGTACATCTGGACTCCCCACCATCGGGAAGGCGATAAGGTCATTGAGGGACACTATCAACTTCGTACGAAATAAGTCGTTAGACTGCTGCTGCATGGATCTGGGATTGAGGGTGGACGTAGATGGAATTTGCGATAGATGTCTTAGTCGCGGGTCTTACCTCCGGGAATCCGAAACAGGTTAGGCATCTTCCCATCTTTAAGGGCAATGGCTGAAAACATTCATTCAAACAGAGAAAAAGAGCCGGCTCCACGGGGGGAAGGGTCGAGGGCATTCCCTCCCAGACTCTCCCCGGAGAGTCCCAGCAAAAGGGAGGTGGCCGACCTCCAGCCCCGGAAACTCCCAACGCTAATTGGGGCCTTGCAGGAGTTGGGGCGAAAGGCTTGGGAAGGCATAGCAGGCTTCAGCAAACCGCGATTAAAGCGCCCCAAGAAACACCCCATTCTCGATAGGAAACCGCAGGGGCGGGTAGAGGCAGAACCGGAACCAAAAGTAGAACTACAACCTGAACCAGCACAGGAAACCCCAGCTCCCCCTATCACCGCAGAGAGGCCCCCACAAACTTCTCAACCCCCATCGGAGGCCGAGCCACTCCCCCGTCCTGCAGCATCAGCCGCAAGGGAACCTTCGAAGATTCATCCCAGTAAAGGCGGGATTACTGACTTCAAGCTCCGAAAAGCCCCAACGGTAATTGGGGTTATCCAAGAACTGGGGGGAAGGGCCTGGGGGAGCGTAACGGCTCTCATCCAGTCGCAAGTCAAGCGTCTGAAGAAACCCTCCATTCCCGATTATGAGCCCGATCATTTAATTTTCACAGAGCAAGACCTCCTCGCCCGCCGCCCGGAGGTCCGAGGCTACGTGTTCATATCCACGATCGTCCACCTGCTCATCTTTCTGCCGCTTATCCATTATTCCATGCTCCAAAGGGCCGAGAGGAAACCCCCTGTCTATGTTCGTATTATGGACACCCCGCCCCCGGCCAAGAAAATTGACAAAACGAAAAAGAAGGTCGATACTCAGAAGACCACCAAGCGGAAGACCAAAGTCGTTAAGGCCCGAGGGCCCAGGCCGGCCCCCAGGCCCGTTGCGAAGCCAACCCCAACCAAGAGATACGTCACTCCCAAGAAGGTGCTAGTCGCCAAGGCTACTCGTGCTGTCCTCAGGGCCCCTACTGCTCCGAAAATTCCCAAGCTGGCCCCTTCCAGGCTTGAAGCAGCTCGTCCCAGGGCCGCTCCCTCCCGTCTCCCGAAAGAGACGGTGGCGAGGGTCACCGCGCCTACAAAGCCGGTGATACTGCCCGAGACGATCCCTGAGGTTACAACTGTAGTCGAGACCGTCCGGCGGCAAACCCCAAAGGCGACCCGGCCCAGTACGCTGGAGAGCAAAGTGCTGACCCTTCCAGATACGGAAGGGCGTGTCGCAAGCTTATCGGAGGCATTTCCCGAGGAGTTTCAAGTGAGCGACCGCCTGTCGACGCCCACGGCGGCTCCCCCCCTGCCGCCTAACCAAGCCCCCTCCCCACAGGTGCTCGGCCGAGTTGCTTCGGTGGTCTCCGAGGCGGCACCGGAGTCGGCCAGCCCGTTGGCGCCGAAGGGAGTGGCCTCAAGTCGGGCGCTCGGCGCCAGCTCGCGTCCGGTGGATGATCGGCGTACGGCCCAAGATGTGGAAGCCCGCCTGGGCAGAGAGGTGGGTCCCGTCTCTCCGACCCAACCGATCTCATTCGAGGAGGTCGCTGAGCTTGGCCCAATCGGGTCTGCGCCGACCGAATTCCAAGAGGAGATCACCGTTCCCTTGAACAGCGAAGACCCTCGCTTCAAGGAGTATCTAGATTCGGTGAGGCGTCGCATTCTGGAGGTCTGGCGCTACCCCGACGATGCCGAGCCCGGCTTGGGGGGCAAGGTGAGCATCCAGTTCTCCATTGAACGGGACGGGTCGGTTTCCCGGGTGAACATCATTACGCCGTCACGGCATATTGTCCTAAATAGAGGGGCAACGGAAGCGATGCGCCGAGCTTCTCCATTTCTTCCCTTGCCACGCGAATTTAATACCAATCGGCTAATCATCGTGGGCGGATTCAGGTATAACTGAGGCGGCACACACGGATACGAGGCGACTATGAGACGAGTCGGCGAGGGCTTCCTCCTCAAACGAGCCATCCCATTTCTGGCCTTGCCGCTTACCTTCTTACTCCTGTGCGGTCAGGTAGAGGCCCAAGCCTCGCGCCCTAACGTCAAGTTCTTCTACAAGGCGGGCAAGGTCGTCCGCCAAGAGATGGATAAGGACCGGGACGGCCGGACGGATGTCTGGTTCATATACGAGCAAGGCCAATTGGTCCGCCAGGAGGAGGATACCGACGGCAACG